>JAISLG010000149.1 GCA_031260615.1 Oscillospiraceae bacterium
TCATTGGTTAGCGCGTGAATTGTGTAATACGGAGGAAATGTTATGAGGAAATTCAAGGGATTTAGGCAAGCCTTGTCGGCTACCTTGGCATCTGCGGTTTTGCTCGGCTCGGTGCTGTATGCGCCGATTACCGACAAATATGATGACAGCGTACTTACCGCGAACGCGGATATTGTAACGGTGTTGCAATCGTTCGGCGGATACCCCGACTTGACGGGAGCGAAAATAAGCAAGTCGTCTTTCGCAAATAAACCTATCCTTAAAGACGAGATTAGTATCGGGAAATTCTTGCTTTATAGTGCGTTTAACGGCGAGTATGATATTCAGTTTAATGTACCCACCGATTTGTGCGTGGTTGACAACAAAATTGACCAGACTATTATACAAAAAAGTTGGGCTTTGGCAGAGGCGTATTACCCGTTCTATAACTCAATTCAGTTCGGTGCGTCATCGGACGGCAAAGGGAATATCACTTGGCGTATTGTACTCACAGTTGACTCCGATGAATTTCTTACGGGTGAAATTCAGTTCGCGAAAGACTATGTGAAAAATCACCCCGTGCCTGCGGGCGGTTTCACTTTCCAGACCGAAAAGGAATACCTCAAAGGTATTCACGATACTATTATAAACGGTACCACTTACGGGAGTGCCAAGTTCACTAACTTTGTCGGGAAAACCGACCGCCACGGCTCGTTCGCGTATTGCGCGTTGGTTGAGGGAGAAAGTGTCTGCGCTGGTTACGCAAAGGCTATGATGTTGATTGCCGCGTACGCGGGGATAAATGTTGCATATCAGGGCGGTTACAGCGATGAGAACGACCCCGGTTCGGCGCACGCTTGGAATTTGATTTACCCTGTTGACGGCTCTGCTCCGAAACTTATTGATGTGACTTGGGACGACCCGGTTTATGTGGACGCCAATGGCAATCCCACAGGCGAAAATGGGCTTACCTATGACTATTTTTATATAGAATTGCCCGATGTTCGGAACACTCCCGGGTTGGAACACAGAATAGCCGATGAGTTTAATCAGGATTTTATCGACTCGCTGAACCCGAATGCTGGTACCCCCGGGGAAAACCCCGTTACTACCGAGGCAACCGAGCCGACAACTACTACCGCTGAACCCACGACAACGACAAGTGCCGCTACAACAACCACGGAGGGTACAATAACAACCGACGGAAGCTCCGCGCCTGTATCAACCGCGCCGACTACGCTTGAACCGAAAGACGACCCTTACGAGATTACAGATGCGTTTATCGCTATGCCTGCCGTGTACACTTTCACCAACAGCCCCGTCAAACCTGAACCAAAATTAACCCTGAACGGGTACGAACTTGTTTTGGGTACGGACTACACGGTTATATACTTCAACAACAAAGAACTTGGTACGGCTACCGCACGAATTACAGGTATCGGTAACTTTACGGGCGAGGCGGACATATACTTCCAGATTATACGGCTCGTTCCGAAACTGTACGACATAAATGAGGCAACTGTCGTAACTTTCGGCGCAACAGGTGAGGCGGTTATACTTTACTCGCAAGAACACAGCATTATCCTTATCGAGGACACGGACTATATCAAATTCACGCAAGTCAGCGACAGCGGCTCGAAGTGGCTTATCATCATAGGTATCGGCAATTATAACGGTATGAAATATATCAAAGTCAGGGAAAAAATCGTTGCTTAAACCAGTTGAAATCTGCGGAATAAAATTCAAGAACCCGTTAATCGCCGCAAGCGGCGTTTACGGGTTCGGTGAATATTATGACGATTTTTACGATTTGAATATCCTTGGAGGAATATCTTGCAAGGGTTTAACTATTGCACCGAAAAACGGCAACCCCGTGCCGCGTATTGCCGAAACTGTGTCGGGTATGTTGAACAGTGTCGGGCTTGAAAATCCGGGTGTGCCTGCGTTTTGCGCGGATTACTTACCGAGATTACGGGAGAAGATTGCGTTAAAGCCCGACCAAACACGCATTATTGCAAACCTGTCGGGGGCGACGATAGACGATTACGTCAAAGGAGCGGAGTTGCTCGACAAGACGGATATTGATTTTATCGAATTAAACATATCTTGTCCAAATGTCAAGGCGGGCGGAGCGGCGTGGGGCATTACTGCGAGCGGCGCGGAAACCGTAACAACTGCTGTAAAAAAAGCGACAACCAAGCCAATAATGGTGAAACTGACACCGAACGTGACGGACATTACCGAGATTGCGAAAGCCGCTGAATTTGCGGGGGCGGACGCACTCTCGCTTATCAATACGTTGCTTGGAATGCGGATTGACATTAAGACGCGTCGACCGATACTTGCGAATACGTTCGGCGGATTGTCGGGAGCGGCTGTATTCCCCGTTGCACTGCGAATGGTGTATCAGACAGTACGCGCGGTTAGTATTCCCGTTGTCGGATTGGGTGGGATTACGAGTGGCGCAGCAGCGTATGAGATGTTGCTTGCGGGTGCGGCGGCAATACAGGTGGGAACGGCAATTATTTCCGACCCGACTGCGCCTGTGCGGATATTGGCGGAGTTGAATGAGTGCGTGGATAGGTATGGAGGCGTTTGAGGTGGTTGAGGTGGTTGAGGTGGTTGATATTGAAAAAAAGACGGCAAGTGCCGTCTTTTTTTGTCATACATTAAGCAATTAGTTGCCACGTTCTCGTTATTCACCGCTCCGATTAAATTATGGTTTACCCTTTAATTCCCCGTTGCAATCTCCCCCTACAAATAGTATAATAAACTGTCTACATAGTCAACTTATAAAAATAGAACGGACTGCAAAATATGAAACGTCATATACTTCGCCCCCTACCCGAGGATAATACAATACCCACGTTCGGTGCGGTGGGGCTTGCCGCCGATATTATACGCACGCGCGGCATAAAAGAGGAGTTCTTCGGGCAACAACCACTCTCCTCCCCGTTCCTCATTAACAATATGCGCAAAGCGGCGGAACTCGTCGCGGAATGCATC
>JAISLG010000079.1 GCA_031260615.1 Oscillospiraceae bacterium
CAATCCCCATCTTTGCCGAATGCTCCGCCGCGCAATTTACCCTTATCGGCATTACCATTCATTGCCGTATTCGCCGTATTCGCCATATTTATACGCGTAAACTTAGCCGCCGCGGTTTCCCACTGCGGCGGCTTGTTATGGTTACTCCACATAACGCACGGGTCGGGGCGTATTATTACATTATCGCCGCCCCAATTTTCCAATCTATTCCCGTCCGATGTGTCGAGGAGTGCGTATTCGTTTTTGTTCCATACGGGTGTTCTCATATTTGTAATCCTACATACGTTAAAAAAACTGCCAACACCGAATAACATTACCCATAATTGTGATGTTGTATCGCACCACTTATCGTTTCACCTAAGCATCGTTTTTGATTATCAGTGTCAACCCGGGAGCAACTTTATCCTCTTTTTTTATGAATTGCGCCGTCTTTTTCCGTTCGGTGCCGTCACGCCGCACTTCTGTGTAGTCGAACGAGTAATCTGAGGTTGTTTCGCCGAACAGGAATTGTTGGAGGAACGCTTTGGACAATACCTTTACGAATTTTTGGCGGTCATCGGGGGATATACTTTGCTCGATGTACAATTTAATCTTTTCTGTGAATTTTCCGTTACCGATTACGGCGGGGAAACCGCTGTTATTTTGGACAAGGGATATGCTGTCACTTTTTATGCTGATGTCGTAGATAATGCCTTTGATTCCCCTGATAATAATATCAAGTTTCGCCTGTAATTTATTCGCGAGGTTTTCGTTTTCATACCCGTCATTGATATTCTTGATGAGGAACAACACTACTTTTTTATTTTGCTCGGTGATTATCTTGCGGAGTGTAACCCGATACCATTCTTTTTTGCCTGAGAACCCACCTTGCGAACCCATAAATACACGCGCTTGGAAGTCGAATTGTTTTTCCTCACCCGTACCGAAATAGAAGTTATAAATCCCGTCATAGTTGCATTCTTTTGTAAACAATTCCTGAAACTCGGGGGTCGGCGCATTTGTCGCGTACCCTTCGGCGAAACTTTCCCAATCACCGCTTCGTGACGGAACATAAAATTCCCCGTCATTTGTAGACAGCACAGAATATTTTTCAGAGTCGAGGTCAATCTCCACGCACAGCGAATTTATGGTGCGAAGTAGCGACTTAAATTTGTCCTCAATGGGCACTTCCGTTTTGGAAACGGTTTTCCGAGAAGTGGACATATTTTGCGAAACGAAGTTAGACGCGTATTCCACGAACTCGTTTAACACAAGCGGTTTGCTGAAAACGTAGCCTTGAACGATGTCGCACCCGATAGTGCGGAGGTGTTCGATTTGCGGTTTATCCTCGATACCCTGTGCAATGACTTGCATCGACAACCCGTGGGCGAGCGCAACAACGGAACCGATAACGGCGTTACTCTGTTTAACGTCATCGGCGGCGGCGAAGAACCGCCTATCCATTTTGAGGTAATCGACGGGCAATTCTTTAAGTACGTTGAGCGAGGACGACCCTGCCCCGAAGTCGTCGAGCGAGCATTTGTACCCTTCCGCTTTTAGGCGGAGTATCATATCCTTGAACAAATCGAAGTCGTCGAACACGGCATTTTCCGCAAATTCGAGAGCGATACGCCCGTCCGCGACATTGTAATCTTTTTTTTGTTGGAGGTAATATTCGATAAAGTCGGCGCGGTAGAGTCCGAGCCGCGACACATTCACGGATATTGAGAAGTCCTTAGCCCAAGCATCATTCTCGTGTAGTTGGAGGAACGCGCATACTTTGCGTAGCAAGTATCGGTCGAGTTCGACAATGAACCCATTGCGTTCAAACACGGGGATAAAGTCAGACGGGAACACGACACTACCATCAGCGCGAATCCAACGGACGAGAGCCTCAGCGGAGCAAATCACATCGTCCTTGCGGATATTATGCTGTGGTTGGAGGTAGAATGTAAACTCATCGGATTCGAGGGCAGTCGACATATTCTTGACAATCATCGTTTCTTTGGAAACGTCGATTTTCATACTCTCGTTGAATATGACGTATTGCTTTTTCTCCTTACCCGCCGCGCGAATAGCCATATTCGCGTTTTGCATCATTTCCTGCAAATCGGTACGTTTATTTTTATGGGGGAAGAAGATACCCGCGTAGAGGTCGAACATCACCGAAGTGCCGATACCTGCTTTGAGGGACTTATTGAGTTCGGTGAACCAGCGGAGGACTTCCGCGAAGTTAGTACGAACTAAAAGCACGACAAAGTTATCATCTTTAAGCCGCCCGTACATTTCATTGTCGGTCAGTCCGTCAGCGATAAGTTTAACGAGGCGGCGGAGAATCTCATCGCCCTCCGCCTCCCCATAAACATCATTAACGTATTTGAAGTTACGGATATTGATTTGAATGACGGAAAAGGCAAGCCCGGTGTGTTCACTGAGAAGCCTATTGCCGTCCTCCAAGAAGGATTTCTGTGTCCGCGCCCCCGTAAGGGTGTCGGTGTAATCCGCGCCTTTTTTCGGGGCGGGGATATTGTTGGTGGAATCGTTGTTTTTTTCTTTTTTACCGAATAATGCCATATCGTTACTTCACAATAATTTATTATTTTTAATTGAAAAATTGTTGCTTATTACCACAGCAGGACGATAATTGGCTTGCTCGTGTCCTACAACAGGGCTAAAATCAATTTTGATTATATCGCCTTGTTTCAAGTCAACACCTCATCGCCGACATCTTCACCCCAGTCCAGGTCATCTTGCAAATAGTAGCCGCCCGTATAACCCGAAAACCGTTCTTGAATGGTTTTATGCTGATATTTGACAGGAGTGTCTGTCACAGGTGCTTTGCGAATAATAATTGCGTCCTTGACACCCACCACTTCAACGAAGTTAGTAACCTCGACAGATATGGTATCAAGTAATTTTTTGGGCAAACGAATTACCGCCGAGTTACCCCATTGTGTTATTTGTTGATACATAACTTAGGTTTCCTTAATCCATTTACCCAACCACGTCCGCAATCGTTCTCGCGTCCAACGCAACAGTCCTTGTCTGTTCCTTATCGCGCATATTTTTGAGTTCTGCGGCATTCTCAGTAATCTCCCTGTCGCCGATAGCGACAACCCATTCCGCGCCCGTCTTATCCGCGTATTTCATCTGCGCTTTCAAGCCGCGCCCCGTAATATCCGTTAATGCCGACACCCCAACCGCGCGTAATTCTGCGGTTAATTTTACCGCCGCGTTTTCCTGCCCGGTCAGCGGAGCAATATACACTTTCGGTTTATTCGGCACGGCAGGGTTAATACCACGCGCCGTCAATTCCATAATAACCCGTTCAAGCCCCATACCGAAACCGAGCGCGGGTACATCTCCGCCGCCGAGTTCCGTAATAAGCCCGTTATACCGACCGCCACCGCATATTGTAGTCTGCCCACCCTCGCGTTGCGGCACAAACTCAAACACAGTACCCGTGTAGTAGTCGAGTCCCCGTACAATATACGGGTCGGGCGTGTACGGTATGCCGAGAACCGTCAAGTAATTTTTAACCCCATCGAAGTGCGTTTTGCAATCGTCGCAAAGGTAATCCGTGATAATCGGCGCACCCTCAGACAGCGGTTTGCAAGACGGTATTTTGCAGTCGAGCAAACGGAGTGGGTTACGCTCGAACCTGTCTTTGCAGAGTCCACAGAGTTCGTCAAATTTGGGCTTGAAAAATTCGCGCAACGCGGTTTTGTATTTTTCGCGGCAATCGGGGCAACCGACGCTGTTAATTTTAAGGGTAAGGTCGGCAATCCCGAATTTATTAAGCACGTCCTTAGCGAGCGCGATCACTTCCGCATCGGCGGACGGAGCGGCAGTGCCGAAGTATTCGACCCCAAACTGGTGATGTTCGCGCAACCGTCCGCTTTGCGGAGTTTCGTAACGGAAGCACGGCGTGAAGTAGTAGACTTTGAGGGGGAGCGCGGTATTAGACAATCCGTGTTCGATGAACGCACGCGCCGCACCGGCAGTACCCTCGGGTTTTAGGGTAATACTACGTCCTTTTTTATCCTCGAACGTGTACATTTCCTTTTGCACAACATCGGTAGTGCCGCCCACGCCGCGCTCAAACAACTGTGTATGCTCAAACACGGGAGTGCGGATTTCCTCAGTTCCGTAAAGTGCAGTGGTATCCCGAATTATGGTTTCCAGACATCGCCAAAGCGGTGTTTCGTTGGGCAGAA
>JAISLG010000156.1 GCA_031260615.1 Oscillospiraceae bacterium
ACAACGCAATACACTTTCCCCAAGCGAGCGCATTGCGATAATCGCGGCTTGCGCGGCGGCAGTGTTCGCGTTTGTATTCATATACAAGGCGATTACGGGCGATAACAACCGCCCCGATAATGGTATGGGCAACGAAACCGGCAATGGCAATATCGGGAAGGTCAGCAACAGCGAACCCAACTATGACGATTTATACAGCGTTGTGTCGGAGGAGTTTTCAAAGTTGCTCGAAACGACCGAACCCCCATACACGGGGAAAGTATTATACCAAACGCGCACGGAAAAGGAAGCGACGGACTTTGATTACGCGGGGGGGACATATCAAAATGTGCAGAACACCGACGTAATCTATGACGGTAATTATTACAGCACTGCACCGCCGCCGCCCGTGATAGACAATGTAAAGGGCAATCTAATAGACAACAAAAAATATCCGACATTCGGCAATTTTTACACCAGGAATATGTATGGGTATTATATATACGAGATAGGGTGCATAGAGCAAATATCGGAGAGCGGCGGCGAGAAAAGTTTTTACGAGGGGATGCTTGATTATCCGAGCCGCCCGTCTTTCACGCGTGACGTAATGGGAATGATATGGGAGTTATACGCGGCAGGTAACGGGGAGTCGGTATATGGGGAAAAGGCATACAGCGGAGCGGGCAAAGCGGACGGGTTATACGAGATAGCCGAACCCGTGACGGTACTCAGAATATCGACGCGCGCGGCGGATTACAAAGAAACGGTCGACATAGTAATCAAGATAAGCGCGCCGAAAAACGGCGTAACCCTAACCACGATGAGTATGCTTAAAAGCGGATATGGAGTGGGCGAGATATATTACGGGTATTTGTCAGCGAGCAGTGTAAATTCGGCGATAAAGTATATTAAAACGCAAGTCGGGGTTACGCCGAAGCCCGACACGAACTGGCAATCACGCGGCAACAGCGCGGACGGGTATCAATACATTACACCGCCGAAACCGACCGATGTATTCAAGTACAAGACATTCGGCGAGGTACAGAAAGTATACGGGGATTATATAATCGGGTATGAGGCACCCGAGGAGGGAGTAACCAAAAAATGGGCGAATGAGGAAACGTCATTCGCCGCGCTGAACGCGTTCACGAAGAAGTATTACACGGCGAAACTTGAAAAGGATTGGAGTTGGTACAAAGACGAGGGGTGGGCGGAAACGAAGTTGATAAGTATCAATATGGAGAATTACTGGGTGGAGATATATTACGGATCGACGTCGGAGGTGTGCATAGCGAAGGTGATATTTACGCGAAACACGGCGGCGGACATTTTGGATTATACGACGGTAGCGTTTAAGGTGAGTGAGGAGGACGTTGTGGAGTTATTGGATACGATGAAGATAGTGTTTGCCGTGGGGATACCGTATTCGCCCTAAAAACAGTAAAAACTCCCAAATTTAACAAAATTCACAAACCCCGTGTCTTAAAACTCGGGGTTTGTTGTGCAAGTTGCTAAAAATACCCTATTATTTTTTTACACTATTGACAAGTCGGTTAGCGCGTGCTAATATTTGTTTGTAGCAAGTTAGGCAAGGCTAACGTATATATATCATAAAGAAAGCATAAACTGACGTATGATAAGAGCGAAAACTGTACTTGTAAGTCCTGCAATAGTCGGAGCCGTGCCGAATGCACGGTATAAGGAAATTAGAGGTGGAGAAATGTCACTTGCAAAAAGAAAAGTTGGCGAAACTGTTACGATAAGCGGCGTGTCGGTTAATGACGGGTCGCGGAACTTCCTTGAAAGTTTGGGGTTTACCACGGGCGAGGAAGTTAAAGTTGTGTCCAAACTCGGCGGTGATGTAATAGTCGGTATCCGCGGCGGGCGTATTGCCCTCGGCCGCACAACCGCCGACCGTATCACTGTTGTATAATTGTTTGCTTATGTGCAGACATTATTGCGCTACGAAACGGAAACAGTACCCTGTTTTTTTGTATTATTAACATTCCCGTCTGTCTTGATGACGGGAATAAAAAATGAATAGGAGTTAGTTATAACTAACAAATGAAAACAGTGCTTGCAGGCGCACCTAACTGTGGTAAGACTACGCTGTACAACGCGGTTACGGGCGGCAATGAATACGTCGGGAACTGGACGGGGGTTACGGTTGACAAAAAGGAGGGCAAGTTACGCGCCGACAAGGAAATATCCGTGCTTGATTTGCCGGGGACATATTCGCTTGTGCCGCACTCGCCTGAGGAGGATATTACACGGTGCGTGGTGCTTGACACCCACGCGTATGATGTAATAGTCAATGTTATTGACGGGACGAAGTTGGAGCGGTCGCTGTTCCTTACGTTGCAGTTGCTCAAAGTGGGCAAGCCTATTGTACTCCTCGTCAACTTCAATGACATACTCAAAAAAAGCGGCGTGGAGATTGATTTTGCGGCGTTATCGGAGATACTCGGGGTACGCGCGCTTGAAATATCCGCGCTGAAAAAGACGGGGCTTACTGTTATCCCCGACAGCGTAAAAACCGCGCAACCAACCTCCAAACCCGACATACTCGACATCGACCCGAATAACATCGGTAACGTCGAACATTACAACGCCGCATTGTCCATAAAAGCAAAGGAAATTGCAAAACGAGTAATTGTTCAAACGGAGACAAAACCGTCATTCTCCGACAAGGTGGACAAAATAGTCACCAACAAATGGCTTTGTTTCCCCATACTTGCCATTGTAATGTTCTTTGTGTATTTTATATCCATAAGCACAGTTGGGGCATTTTTTACGGACTTGGTGAACGAGGGATTATTCGGAGATGGGTTCTCTATTGGCGAAACGGAGTTTGAGGGGATACCCACGGTTGTATCGGGGTGGCTCGAAAACGCGAACGCACCCGACTGGTTATCGGGGTTACTCATCGACGGGATAATTGGCGGTGCCGGAGCGGTACTCGGGTTTGTTCCGCAGATATTCATATTATTTTTGTTGTTGTCGATGTTGGAGGACAGCGGATATATGGCACGCGCCGCTTTCGTAACGGACAGATTTATGCGTGCGTTCGGGTTGTCGGGGAAGTCGTTTATACCCGCAATAATCGGAACGGGTTGCGGTGTGCCTGCGATAATGTCCTCGCGTACTATTGAGAACGAGCGGTGCAGACGGTGCGCGGTAATGACGACTACATTTATCCCGTGTTCGGCGAAGATGCCGATAATCGCATTGGTTGCCGGGATAATTACACGCGACAACAAGTATGGGTGGGCGGTTGCCCCTGCCGCGTATTTACTCGGAGTAGTCGGAATATTACTGTCGGGGATAATACTCGGCAAACTCAAAATGATACCGAAGGGTGAGGGAGCGTTCATAATGGAACTCCCCGAATATCACCTTCCCGACGCAAACAATGTATGGCGCAATGTATCGGACAAAACCCTGTCATTTGTTAAACGGGCGACGACATTCATTATGGCATCTTGTATAATAATCTGGTTTTTATCGCGGTTCGGCTTTGCGGGTGGGAGTTTTGTAATGCTCGGCGAGGACGACCTAAACGGTAGTTTGCTGTATTATATGTGCGGTTGGCTTGCTGTATTATTCG
>JAISLG010000158.1 GCA_031260615.1 Oscillospiraceae bacterium
GAATTGCCCGTCTTGTTTCGCAATATAGAATGTTCCAGCACCCTCTCCCGTCACAATGAACTGGAATGCGAAATCGTCGCGGCTGTTTTTGAGATTTGAGTTTAATGCGGCACGTTCCGCATCTTTGAATGTTCTTTCGTAGGTCATAAGTGTTTCCCTTTTTATAAGTTTTGAAGATAATTTTATTTTGCGTAAAAAAATTCTCCCTATACGGTTTATTTTTTTGCGCATTTGACGATATATCTACTGTAATGTTATTTATCATCGTTACGACGTCAGTTTCGGGCGTAGTAATATTTAGTAAAAGGAGCAAGATATGGCGACTGTTAAAATCGAACCGGGTATGGAATCAATGGTGGACGTATATATTTACGAAACCACCCAACTCCTTGAACAACTGGATGAGATATTACTTCGGACAGAACAAGCCAATACTTTTACGGACAACGATATAAACGAAATTTTCCGTATTATGCACACCGTTAAAGGCTCGTCCGCTATGATGGGCTTTGAGAATTTACAGCAACTCTCCCATAAGGGCGAGGATATGTTCTTTATCATTCGGGAGAACCCCGACAAGATGCAGGATATTGCTTTTGTGTATGACCTCGTGTTCCGTATGTCGGATTTGTTTAAGGCGGAGATTGAGAAGATTCAAAATGTCCCGGATGCCGAACTCACGGACTTCTCCGATATTATTTCTGAACTCGAAAAGGGCGCGGCTACGCTGAAAGGCGATGTCGATGCCGGAATTGCAGGGGAGAAAGCCGATAAAGCTAAAAAAGACGCCGAGGGTAATGCCGCCGCCATTGCTAATGCCTCGTCTAATACCACCGTTGATGGTGCGTTGTCCGTCCGTGTGTTCTTCCAAGAGGGTTGCAAAATGGAGAATTTGCGGTCGTTCCTGTTGCTTAACAAAATACGCGAGGAGGCGGAGGTTATCGACTTCGTTCCTAAGAATGTCGATACCGATTCTTCGACTGCCGAAGTTATTATAAATGACGGGTTTTTGGTTACGTTTAAGGCGCAGAATAATGAAACCGTCCTTCGCTTGATTGAAAACGCGGTGAATGTTGAGTCGTTCGATATTATTGATACCGCATTCGTCGCCCCAACACATTCCGAGGAAAATACCAAAGCCGCTCCGAAATCCGACATTGCTAAGCCAAGCACTGCGGTTGCCGCAAAATCCGAGAGTGCCCCTGCCCCGTCACAGCATATCAGCGGCGGCAACGCAGATAAATCTTCCGCTCCCCCTCCCGAGGCGTCGAATGTGTCCGCTCCCGGCAAACAGAGCATTATCAGCGTGAACCTCGCTAAACTCGACCAGTTGCACGACATCGTGGGTGAGATTATCACAACCGAGTCTATGGTTATCAGTAACCCCGAACTCGATGGGCTTAAACTCGAAAGTTTCCTCAAATCTGCGCGTGAACTTAAAAAACTTACGGGCGAACTTCAAGACACTGTTATGAGCATCCGAATGGTTCCCCTCGCAGGTCCGTTCCAGAAAATGAATCGCATTGTTCGCGATATGAAAGTCAAACTCGGCAAAGATGCGGAACTAAAAATTGAGGGCGAAACGACAGAAGTCGATAAATCCATTGTCGATAACCTCAACGACCCCTTGATGCACTTGGTTCGGAATTGTATGGACCACGGTATCGAGGACAGCGTTCAAGAACGCCTCGATGCTGGCAAACCCGCAAAAGGTACGGTTACTCTCGCGGCGACTTCCTCTTCGGGAGAGGTAATCATTACCGTGTCGGACGACGGCGGCGGAATTGATACCGAAAAAGTTCTCCACAAATGCGAATATCAGGGGCTTTTGACGAAACCTGCCGGCGAATACACCGAGCGCGAAATTCAGAATATGATACTGCTCCCCGGGTTTTCAACAAATGATGTCGTAACTGAGTACAGCGGGCGCGGCGTCGGTATGGACGTTGTTAAACAAAATATTGAAAAATGCGGCGGTACGCTTACCGTCGACAGCAAGCACCACCAAGGTACTACCTTTACAATTAAAATTCCGCTTACCCTTGCGATTATCGAGGGTATGGAAATACAAGTGTTCGATACCACCCTCACCGTTCCAATCTCTTGCATACGCGAGAGTTTCAAGGTCAAGAACAGCGAGATTTTCCGAGATACCACCCACGGCGAAATGATTATGATTCGCGGAGAGTGCCACCCTATTTTACGGTTGCACGAGAAGTTCCAGATACCGACTGAGATTACCGACTTCGAGGACGGGATACTCATTCTCGTGGAAACGGACGTGCGGAGTGTTTGCTTGTTCGCTGACCGATTGATTGGTGAACAACAGGTCGTTGTTAAGCCTTTCCCCGCATACCTGTCACGTTATAATATCAAGGGTGCAGGTCTTTCGGGTTGTACCATTATGGGCGACGGCAGTATCTCCCTTATTCTCGATGTCGCTAACCTTATGGACGGTTCTTTCTAAAATTTTCCTAATCTTTTTCAGACTAAACCTTAAATCACGGAGTGTAAAATGGCTGTAAATGTACAAAAGAATAATCCCCTTGCCCTCGACACAAAGAAAAATACGTCTGCCGTCGAAAAGGAAAAGGAAATTACCAAAACCTTGACGTTCGCTATCGGCGAACAGGTGTATGGTATCGAAATACCGTACGTTATCGAGATTATCAGTGTGCCGAAAATTACGCGCGTGCCTTGCTCCGATGTGCCGTACTATATCAAGGGCATTATAAATGTGCGGTCGAAAGTCGTGCCTGTGGTTAATATGCGCGCTTGTTTCGGCAAGGAAGAAGTCGAATACGATGAGAAAACTTGTATCATCATCGTGTCGCTGAAAGATGTTTCTGTCGGGTTGATTGTGGACGAGGTGCGCGATGTGCTGTCCGTGAAACAAAAGCATATCTCCAAAACCCCCGAACTCAACAACGTGAACAATAACAAATTCATTGAGTATATCCTCGAAATGGACGACGGTATCAAACTTATTCTCGATATAAAGAAAATTATTTTCGATGAAAATATGATTTGATTTTCGCTCCCGTTTGTGGTACTATATGGGTGACAGTTAGATTTGTATGCTTGAATGTTGTTAATTTAAGGAAGTAGTAGTTTTATGTCGCTCAAAATAAACGATGCCGATTTTACGCGCCTTGTCAATTATATGGAGCAAAAATTCGGCATCAACCTGAAACAAAAGCGTGTCCTCATCGAGGGGCGGCTCAGTAATACCATTCAACAGCGAGGTTTCACCGATTTTACGGGTTTCTTGAATATGATATTCGCCGATAAAACCGGGACAGAGATGATTAACCTCATAAATAAACTCACCACGAATCATACTTACTTCTATCGAGAACCCGAACATTACGATTTTATGGTGCAAACTGCCCTGCCCTACCTCGAACAGTCAAAGAAAGACCATAAGGTGTACATTTGGAGCGCGGCTTGTTCGAGCGGCGAAGAACCGTATACCAATATTATGCAGACTATTGAATACTTTTCGCGGAAAGCCGCCGCGTGGACGATTGAAGAACTCGCAACTGACATATCCGACCGCGTTATGGATTTGGCGCGGAAAGGTATCTATCACCAAGATACTATGAAAAACCTCCCTGCCGGGTGGGATAAAAAATACTTTAAGTCCGTCGGGAATGAATGCTTTCAAATACAACCGACCGTTACCAGCAAAGTTAAGATTCAAAAGTTTAACCTGATGGACCCCATTCCTTTCAAGGCGCGCCCGTTCGATATTATTTTTTGCCGTAATGTTATGATTTATTTTGAGAAGGAAACAAAAGAAGCGTTGGTTAAACGATTCTATGATGTCCTTGCCCCCGGCGGTTTCCTCTTTATCGGTCACGCGGAAACAATCGACCGTACAAACTCGAAGTACCAATATGTTAAGCCCGCCGTTTACCGTAAACCATTAGATGTTAAGTAAATTTTTATAATTGTGTTAGTTTAGATTAAGGGCTATGGATAATAAGAAAATTCGCGTACTCATTGTTGACGACTCCGTTATGTTCCGCACAATGTTGACAAAATCGCTTGCCTCTGACCCGAAGATTGAAGTTATCGGTACAGCCGAGGACCCGTTCATCGCCAAAGACAAGATTATGTCGCTTAAACCCGATGTGTTGACCCTCGACGTTGAGATGCCCAAGATGAATGGGTTGGATTTCTTACGCAAATTGTTGCCGCAATATTCCATACCCGTTATCGTTATTACTTCCTCGCCGACTCAGGCGTTTGAAGCGATTTCTGCGGGTGCAGTCGAGTTTATGAAAAAACCCTCCCATACCGAAACTAACTCGTGGGTGGGTGAACTTTGTGATAATATCAAGTCCGCTGTCAGTGCCAAGGTAAGTGTTCCGCGCCCCGCATCGCAACTGTCACATATGTCCTCGTTCGCGGCATCGCCAAAGACTACCGTGTCACCCGTTTCTATAATGAAAACTGGTCCGATTGACCAAAATAAAAACCGCAATAAAATTATCGCGCTCGGCGCAAGCACTGGCGGCACGGAAGCTCTCGCCGCGGTAGTCAAAGACTTCCCTAAGGATTTGCCGGGTACGGTTATCGTTCAGCATATGCCCGCCGGGTTTACCAATATGTACGCGGAACGGCTTAATCGGCAATGCCGTATGGAGGTTCGTGAGGCGAAGGACGGCGACAGATTACACACTGGGCTGATACTTATCGGTGCGGGTGACTTCCATTTGACTGTCGAAAAAGATTTGAATGGATACTTTGTCCGTTGCAAAAAGGGTGAAAAAGTGTCGGGGCACTGCCCTTCCGTTGATGTAATGTTTGAGAGTGTTTCTAAGTACGGTGCGAATGCGGTCGGTGCAATACTTACGGGTATGGGTGCGGACGGCGCGGAGGGGTTGCTTAAAATGCGTAACGCTGGTGCGTACACTATCGGGCAAGATAAGGAAACTTGTGTCGTTTACGGTATGCCGATGGTCGCGTATAATAAGGGCGGTGTGGTTACACAAGCTCCCCTAACACAGATTGCCTCGCTCATCGTAAATAAAATGTATTAAAATAACTGCCTAAATCAAAAACACGCCCGTTTAACCCGAGCGTGTTTTTCCTATTCTTCCCTTATACCCTGTCAAGCCCGATTACCATTACCGTGCGGTCGTCACGCGCACCTGTATCCGCACACAGACTACGCGCAATATTGTCGGGTGATGTCGGTATTGTAAGCGTTTTCGCGGCGGTTGCGTCGTCGAGTTCAACGCCATCGGAACGCATAAATATTTTGTCGCGGTTGCCAAGTACAAAATGCGTTTCGCGGAATACCGCGTTTTCTGATATGCCGAGCGGCAATCCGCCATTCCCCGATATTTTTACCGCGCGGCGACCGCATTTTACGAAACTGTCCGCCGCACCGCACTTTATTATAAGCGTTTCGCCGTTCTTCAAATCTACTTGGCACAAGTCAAGCGTTGCGAATGTTTCCGAACGTGACTTCACTATCATTGCCGAATTTATGATTTCTATCGCGTTTTTTACGGGTATCCCACCTTTCAGAAATTTTTCGAGTAATGTAACGCAAAATGCCGCATCTACTCTTGCGCGTTCACCTGTCCCCATTCCGTCCGATATTACCGCAACATATCGACCCGCCGAGTCCGTAAATTCCGTGCAACAATCGCCTGAAACTGTGTTTGCCGCCGCTTGCGCCGCACCCGATGTTACGCGGAGTTTCGCCTTGCCGTAAGTCGGCGTGTCGGGTTCAAAATCGAGCGCGGATAATGTGTTTATAAATATCTCGCGCGATATGCTGAGGTTCCGTGCCTTGCTTTCCTCCGATGCGCGGAGTGCAAATGTGTCGTTGATAACACGGATTACTTTGTCCGCGTCCGTGCAAAATGGGATTACGCTTTCGGGTACGTCTGCACTCTCGGCGCGCCCCCCCTCCCTCATTTTCGCGACAACCGCCGTCACCATATCCGCCATTGCACGTCCGCCAAAACACTCCGCAAATCGAACACACCCACCACTCTCACAGTGCTCAGACAATTCCTTTATAATCGCAGACTCGATTGGTGCTTGCGCCTTGTCCTCGTTGCGCTGTAATACCCCCGATGTTTTTTCAATTATGTCGGCGATTTCTGAAAATGATATGTTTGAAAGTTTGAAATTTTTTGCCGTTTTCAGTGCATTTGTCCGTGCAAGGTTTATCGGCTTATTGACGGTTATATTAAACTTTGGTATAATTGTATTTGTCGCGACCGCCGCCGCACACGAGATTAGTAATTTGTGTGTGCCCGTGTCCGACCCCGTAATTGCCTCGCCGATACAAATAAAGAATATGAACGCCGAGCCCGTTTTAAGCCGCGCCATAATAGTTTCGGCTTTGTTACCCATTAACATCATACAACCCGATGCGATAAGTATCGGTAAAGTTTTGGTTTCGGGCGATGCAAGGAGCATTACTGTGTAACTGAACGCACCCA
>JAISLG010000009.1 GCA_031260615.1 Oscillospiraceae bacterium
AGTCGCCACTACGCGTTTCGCGGAGCGGTTGCCGAATAGTTTAAGGATACGGAGAGCCTGTTTGTTCACAGCCTCCATTGAACGGAGTAACGGGGTTTTCTTGTCGAGTGCCTCGCCCGAATACGAACAGAACGCAGTCGGGATATAAAGGCTGTCGTCTTTAACGAACGCGAACGAAGTCGGGTCCCACGCAGTATATCCCCTCGCCTCAAACGTAGCGCGTAAACCGCCGCTCGGAAATGAGGACGCGTCGGGTTCGCCCTTGATAAGTTCTTTGCCCGAAAATTCGAGTATCGCGGTGCCGTCGCCCGTCGGGGAAACAAAACTGTCGTGTTTTTCGGCTGTCTGCCCCGTCATCGGCTGAAACCAGTGGGTGAAATGCGTTGCGCCGTGCTCAACCGCCCAAGCCTTCATTTGGTTGGCGATTACGTTCGCAACGGGGAGAGTAAGTTCCGCCCCTGAGTCAACGACCGCGCGGAATGCCTTATACGTTTCTTTCGGTAAACGCACTCGCATAGTTTCGTCGTTGAAAACTTTCGAGCCGTAGAGTTCGGGTATACTTGCCATTTATTTTCCCCTTACCTATAATTAAAATTATAATTAAGTTATATTATAAACACATACCACAATTTGTCAAGGAGCAAACGCGAAAAACTTTATAAAAATATACAAAAAAATCACGATAATTTGTTAGTTACGACTAACACGGCATAGTTGGCAGATATGAAATGTATATGATTACGGTAGTGTTGTGGTATAACGCAATTACAAACCGTTAAAGGTGAATACGCAAAGTCAGTTTGTTTTTTGTGCAAATATTTTGTTGACAAGGGGGGATTTATCGCGTATACTAAATCCGATTATTTAGACGGGGTACGGTAGCAACTGGTAGCAACTTGTAATTTTTTTTATCGGGAGTAGTTGGTTATGAAGAGAATAGGCGTACTTACGAGTGGCGGCGACGCCCCCGGAATGAATGCGGCGATACGCGCCGTAGTGCGGACGGGCATATCCAAGGGAATGACTGTACTCGGCGTTCGGCGCGGGTACAACGGACTTATACTTGACCGTACCGAAACCCCCGAAATCGAGGCGGACATTGTAGAGTTATCCGTTCGCTCCGTAAGCGATATTATACAACGCGGCGGTACTCTGTTGTACTCGGCGCGGTGTCAGGAGTTCCGATACGAGAGCGGATTGCAAAAAGCGAAGGCGACTTGCGAACGCCACGGGATAGAGGGGCTTGTAGTAATCGGTGGCGACGGGAGTTTTCGCGGCGCGGCGGATTTGTCCGCGCGCGGTATTGCTTGTGTTGGGATACCCGGCACCATTGACAATGACATTGCTATGACGGATTACACAATAGGCTACGACACCGCGATGAATACCGCTATGGAACTCGTGGACAAACTCCGCGATACAGCGCAAAGCCACGACCGATGTACAGTAGTCGAGGTTATGGGGCGGAACGCGGGGTATATTGCGCTTAATACGGGCGTATCTTGCGGAGCGACCGCGATACTCACGCGCGAAACGGGGACGTCGGCAGAAGATGTTATAACACGCATAAAGAATACGCAGACAACGGGCAAGCACCACTTCATAGTAGTTATGTGCGAGGGCGTGGGCAATGCGGCGGAGGTTGCAAAGGAGATTGAAAAGCATACGGGCGTGGAATCGCGAGCATCGGTACTCGGGCACGTTCAGCGCGGCGGTTCGCCCACAGTGCGCGACCGTGTAGCGGCGAGCAGACTCGGACACCGTGCCGTGGAATTGCTGTCGAATGGTATCGGCAACCGTGTGGTAGGATTCGATAGGAATGAGTTGGTAGACTTCGATATACAGGACGCGCTCAGAATGACGAAAGAGTTTGACTTTTCGCTGTATAACGTGGGTATGGATATTTCTTTTTGATGTGAATGTATTGGGTTGATGTGAGTGATTTGGGATATATTCCCTCCTCCCCGTCAACAACCACAAACGCGCCGATTGTTGAAAATCGGCGCGTTTGTGGTAAAACATAAAGAGGGTAATATGAAACCCGTTGGCAGGGGTATCAGGACTTGAACCCGAAATTGCGGTTTTGGAGACCGCTGCTTTACCAATTAAACTATACCCCTATGCACAACACTGTTATGATAACACGCGTATAAAGCAAAGTCAAGGGGGACGGATAAATTTTTCGGGGGTGTTCGGGGTTTGGTGTGCGTGTTTATTATATTAATTTGGTTTCGGTGTTGGTTGGGCTGCGAGTTGCGCGGCGCGTGCAGTTTCAAAAACGTCGGTTAAATCGTATTGCCCCTCGACATTCGTAACATCAAACTTTTGGACGACCCGACATAGCCACGGCAGTCGGGAGTTCAGTGCGTCCATAACACGCCCGACATCGTTTATGTCTAAGCGTTTTTTGGAAACATAGCCTGAATACTGCCTGTGTTCAAACCCAAAATCCAGCAAGATTAGTTTGATTGCGGAGTAGGCTGGCGCAGTGTTTTTGAACCCATTTTCTTTGAGCAGTTTTGTGTCCAAGTCGAAGTTGAATGCTTTATAATGCGCTTGCAGTATAGACATTTTGTCACGCCCAATACCTTTCGTGGGTTTTGACGTGTTCGAGCGTGTCGTTTGAAAAATAGTTGTCGGGGTCGCGGTCGTCACGTTCAAGCCAATTCCAAACCGTCAAGTTGTCAAAAAACCAGTCAAGTTTTTTGAACTTGTTGGCGAAAATCATTTGCCGCGCGAAGTCGTGTCTGCTCCCGACAGAGGCATATTTCCCCTTGCCTATCTTCTTTTGTTGCAGTGCCGCAAACTCGTCGTCTACAATTTTGTACATATCCGCAAGGTCGTATTTGCCCTCGTGTAATATCTTCTCCTCGTCGAAGACAATCTCCATTATAAATTCGGGGTTGGTTGTTGCAGTTTCCATTTGTACACCTCTTATATTGCAATTCATTACCCAACAGTATATAATAAATCCCACGCCTCCGCAAGACAAAACCCCCAAAAAAATATTGATTTTCCCCCTTGACAAGTACATTTTGTCAAGGTATACTATTGATACCTTGCCGCAACGGCTTTTTTTGTTGTATCGCCGTGTGTTTGAGTAAGGGAGGCAATGCCGCCGAAAATACGGCATATTTTATATAACAGGAGGTGCCGCAATATGGCTTCCGCCAATCGACCGAAAATAGTGCTGGCTTGCACTGAATGCAAACAGCGGAACTATAATACCCGCAAGAACAAGAAGAATGACCCTGACCGTATCGAACTTAAAAAACATTGCAAATTCTGCCGCAAGCATACTTTGCACAAAGAAACAAAGTGAAGGCGGTAAAATATGGCAAAGACTAACGATAAGGAAAAGGCTGACGTAACCGAAAAATCGGAAAAGTCGGATAAAAAAGGCAAGTCCGAAGTTAAGAAAACGGATAAGGTTGACAAGGACAAAAAAGCCGATAAAAAAGGCAAAGATAACAAGGGCAAAGACAACAAAGGCAAAGACAACAAGAAAAAAGGCGGTATTGGTAAATGGCTACGCGATGCTAACGCCGAGTTCAAAAAAGTAACTTGGCTTGGACCGAAACAACTCGCCGCTCAAACTGCCGCGGTTACGATTGCGGTTGTTATATCGTCGCTTGTGATATTTGGAATTAACCACGGGATTATGAAGGTCATCGAAATAATCCTGAAATGGAATTAAACGTAAGGAGGGCGGATTATTGAGCGCGGACAGCGTCAAGGATTATAAATGGTATGTCCTCCATACCTATTCGGGATATGAAAATAAGGTCGCGAATGATATATTAACTATCGTTGATAACCGCAACCTTAAACATCTAATCCGTCAGGTTCACGTCCCAACCGAAACCCATAAGGTTGTTCGGGAAGTGAAAAAGGTTGATAAATATACGGGCGTCGAGACAATCGGGAAGTCTGAACCGAAAGAAATTCAGGTCAAGTTATTCCCCGGGTATGTCTATGTCTATATGCATAAAACAGACGAAACTTGGTATATTTGCCGAAATGCGCGCGGCGTTACGGGCTTTTTAGGGTTCGGTAACGACCCCGTTCCTCTCTCAGAGGACGAGGTTAAACAACTTAAACTCGCGAGAACCCCCGATGAGCAACGCGTTCTTCGTCCGGGTATGCGCGTTGACATCAAAGACGGGTCGCTCCCGTTCGGTATGTCAGGCGAAAATGTATTGCTTAAAGAAATCGACACCGAAAATGGTACGATTAAGGTTGATGCCCTTATGTTCGGCGGCACTACCGAGTTCGCACTGAAAATTGAAGATATTAAGGACTAATTTGTCCAGTTATACCGCTTTGCGGTAGAGCGACTTATCGGCGGTGTAATGCACCGTGTCGCTGTCAGCGGCTGATAAATGCGAGGCGTTTGTCCGATAAAGTATATATAAAAAGGGAAAGTATAATGGCACAGAAAGTAACAGGTTACGTCAAACTCCAAATACCCGCAGGTAAGGCAACGCCTGCTCCTCCCGTCGGTCCCGCTCTCGGTCAGCACGGTGTGAATATCGCGGCGTTCGTTAAGGAATTTAACGCGCGTACCGCTCAGGACGCAGGGCTTATTATCCCCGTCGTTATCACCGTTTTTTCCGACAGGAGTTACAGTTTTATCACCAAAACGCCCCCCGCTCCCGTCCTTATCAAAAAAGCGGCAGGGCTCGAAACTGCCTCGGGTAAGCCTAATACTCAAAAAGTCGGCAAGATTACCAAGGCGCAGGCAGAACAGATTGCTAAACAGAAACTCCCCGACTTAAACGCCGGCAGTATCGAAGCCGCTACCGCTATGATTGCGGGTACGGCGCGCTCGATGGGTATCGAAGTAGTCTGAACACACGAAGTGGAAGGCAAGTTATTTGCCGAAATATATAACACCACAAAGGATTGAATATGAAACACGGGAAGAAATATAACGAGAGTGCAAAACTCATCGACCCCTATAAGTTATACGATACGACGGAGGCTTTCGGGCTTGTTGTCACCGGCGCGAAAGCAAAATTCGACGAAACCGTTGAGGCGCATTTTCGCCTCGGCGTTGATAGCCGTCACGCTGACCAACAGGTTCGCGGCGCGGTAGTTTTACCGAACGGTACGGGCAAAACAGTGCGCGTGCTTGTGTTCGCAAA
>JAISLG010000053.1 GCA_031260615.1 Oscillospiraceae bacterium
CCCTTGCCCCTTGCCTATTGCCCCTTGCCCCTTGCCCCTTGCCTATTGCCCCTTGCCTATTGCCCCTTGCCCCTTAGCCTTCGTATTCTCCGTGGGTAGGCGCGTTCGCAATTACATCTGCCTTCTGCGTTTCGGGCAAGAACTCGTATCGTGCGAAGTCCGCAAAGAAACTACCCATACCGCGCGTTGTCTGCCGTAATATCAACGCGAAGTCGTTCACTTCCGCTTGTGGTAATTCCGCTGTTACTTCCGTGAGATTATTCTTGTCTGTCGCAACCGTGCCAAGTACCGAACCGCGCCGTTTATTTATTATCCCCATTATGTCGCCCGTGTGTTCGTCGGGTACGGTAATAGTCAAGGATACTATCGGCTCTAAGAGTGCGGGGGATGCCGCCTCCAAACCTTTCTTATACGCGATATGCGCCGCCATTTTGAATGCTTGCTCCGAACTGTCCACATCGTGGTAACTGCCAGCACACAGCGTTGCTTTGAGGCGCACTACGGGGTATCCCGCTAACACGCCGTGTACTATACTCTCTTGCAATCCCTTTTCAACGGCAGGGAAGAAATTGCGCGGCACGCAACCGCCGACTACACATTCCTCGAACTTCAACGGCTCGTCCTCGTACGGCTCAAAGCGCATTATTACATCGCCGTATTGCCCGTGTCCGCCCGATTGTTTTTTATGCTTGCCTTGGATATTTTCTACCTTTTTGCGGATTGTTTCGCGGTATGCGATAACGGGTTCTTTTAACTCAACGTCAACGTCGAATTTGTGTTTCATTTTGCGGACGGCGACAGTCAAATGCTGTTCGCCGAGTCCCGATAATACACGTTCGTGGGTTTCGGCATTATTAAGGTACGACAGCGACAAATCCTCTTCCAATGTCTTTTGAATCGCAACGGATATTTTGCTGTCGTCCGTATTCCCCTTTGCGTGGACGGCAAGGGAAAAACACGGCTTCGGGAACGTGTTGGGAGCATACTGCGCCGCATTCGCGTCCGCCGCGATTGTATCACTCGTAACAGCCGCGAATTTCGTCAGCGCAACAATATCCCCCGCGTTCGCGTGTTCGATTTCCTCCTGTTTTTTGCCTTTAAGCGCGACTAATTTGCCGAACCGTTCGGGCTTGCCCGTGGATAATACAAACGGCGCGGTTTTCGCGTTCAAACTACCCGTGACTATCTTAACAAACGACAGTTTCCCAACAAATTGGTCGGCGAGTGTCTTGAATACAAAACCTGTAAGGGGCTTGGATTCGTCATACGCGACAAACTCGCCGTCGGCGGTTAATTCGCCGTTGCCGTCGAGGGGGGAGGGCAAATCGTATGATATTGCGTTGAGGAGTATGTCATACCCCGCAAGCGGCTCGGAATTGACGGCATACACGGGGTAGAGTTCCCCTGCGCGGATACCGCGGCGGAGTTGCGATAGAATATCCTGTTCGGTGAATTCCTCTCCCTCGTCCTCGAAAAACCGTTCCATTAAACTTTCGTTTAATGTAGCGGCGTTTTCCGCAAGTGTAGTGCGTAACCCGTGGACTGCGGCGTCATTCGGGAATTCGGCTTGCGAGGGTTTGCCGTTTTTGTCGTACTTATGGGCTTTATGGCGTGCGAGTTTGACGTAGCTTTCAACTTTGCCGTCCACGGAATGTGGAACGGATACCGCGGCTACGCCCGACCCGAAAGTGTATTTTAGTGCTTCGAGGGTTTTATAAATGTCGGCGTTTTCCTCCTCGGACTTGGTAATAACAAATACGATAGATTTCCCGTATTCCTTTGCGAGGTTGAACGCTTTTATTGTGCCGACCTGAACGCCGTCCTTGGCGGTTAGTGTAATGATTACTGTTTCGGCGGCTTTAACAGCCTCGTGTGCGCCGCCCTCGAAGTCGAAACCGCCAGGGGCATCTATGATATTTATTTTGGTATCTTTCCATATTGCATAGGCGAAACCGACTCCGAGGGACACTTTGCGAGCAATTTCCTCAGGGTCGAAGTCAGTAATAGCGGTTCCGTCGGGAACGCGCCCAAGGCGTTCACTGCCGCCGCTTTGGTAAACAAGCCCCTCAGCAAGCGTAGTTTTTCCGCTTCCGCCGTGCCCAAGGAGCGCGATGTTGCGTATGTTTTTCGTGGTGTACAAGTTCATAAAATACCCCGTTTATAAATATAGATATTGTACCATTATAACATAAACTGCCTTTGTGCAAAAGTAACAGGAGTGTAAAAAATATTGACGGATATTTGGAGGATTATACAAAGCGGCGCGGACTGGCGCGGAGTGAGTTAGGGGTGAGGGTTCCCGCGTTAGAGTTTTGTCGCGAATGGGGAGAGGTTGGGCAAGCATACAAGCATATAATATGGTAGTGCTTGACATATCTCCTTGACAATGGTATATTACACTTGTATTTGAGTTATTATCAAAAAAGTCCCCAATATAGTATTAAGGAAGAAAATCCAATGATAAAAGTTGATACACGGCACTTATCGCGGTTCGTGGGCGGCGATGAGTTAAAACAAATATCCCACCTCACGAAAGCGGCGCACAAATCCCTACTCGACGGGGACGGCGCGGGGAATGATTTCCTCGGTTGGAAGGACCTCCCCGTTAATTACGATAAGGACGAGTTCGCCCGTATAAAAAAAGCCGCGGATAAGATAAAATCCGATTCGCAGGTACTGTTTGTTATCGGTATCGGTGGCTCGTATCTCGGTGCGCGTGCCGTTATCGAAGCCCTGAAATCCACTCTGTATAATAATCTTAAAAAATCCACTCCCGAGATTTACTTCGTGGGTAACGGTATAGATGCCGACTACCTGAATGAGGTAATCTCCCTCGCCGATGGGAAAGATTTCTCTGTTAATATCATCTCCAAAAGCGGCACTACTACCGAGCCCGCAGTCGCGTTCCGCGTTTTCCGCGAACTCGCCGAAAAAAAATACGGCGCGTACGCAAAGTCAAGAATATACGCAACTACCGATAAAAAACGCGGTACGCTGAAAGAACTCGCCGATTCCGAGGGGTGGGAAACTTTTGTCGTCCCCGATGATATTGGCGGTCGGTTCTCCGTTTTAACCGCCGTTGGGTTGCTCCCAATAGCCGCCGCGGGTGTCGATATCGAACAACTCATTAAAGGCGCGGCTGACGAGCGCAATGACCTCCTCGAAACTGACCCACTTAAAAATAATGTCCTTATCTATGCGGCACTCCGCAATATATTCTTCAACAAGGGATTCAAAAACGAATTACTCGTCACATACAAAAACAGTTTCGTGCAGTTCGGCGAATGGTACAAACAATTGTTCGGCGAGTCGGAGGGCAAGGACGGCAAAGGAATATTCCCGGTGACGGCGACATTCTCGACCGACCTCCATTCCCTCGGGCAATTCATTCAAGACGGCGCACCGATTATCTTTGAAACGGTACTCAAATTCGACGCGCCCTTAAACGACTACTACCTGAAAAAACTCCCCCCCGAACAGGACGGCGACGGGCTTAATTTCCTGTCCGAACAGAACCTGTCTGTTGTGACGGAAAAGGCATTTTTGGGAACTATTATCGCGCACACGGACGGCGGTACCCCGAATATTGTTATATCCGCGCCGAAACCGGACGCGTACACGCTCGGCGCATTGATATACTTCTTTGAAAAAGCGTGCGCGGTATCGGGCTATTTGCTCGGCGTGAATCCGTTCGACCAGCCGGGCGTGGAGAGTTATAAAAAGAATATGTTCGCACTGCTCGGGAAGAAGGGATATGAGGATATTCGCCAAAAATTAGAGGCACAGATAAACTAACTAACTTGCTACGACTTGTTTTTATTCGATAGGTATCAATGCAGGTGTCAATGCAGGTGTCAATGTAAT
>JAISLG010000078.1 GCA_031260615.1 Oscillospiraceae bacterium
GTGACGGGTTCGGCGCGTATCGAGGATGTGAAACGTGTCCGTACAGTTATTGTCAAGGACGGCGATGGGGCAGACCATTTGTACCCCGCTCCCCACGGTTATCGGCTTAAAATCGCGGACGGGGATTATGTAAACGCGGGCGACCCGTTGACGGAAGGTCCGATTAACCCACAGGATATTCTCGAAGTCAAGGACGAGGAAGCAGTACAGAATTATATCATAGCCGAGGTGCAGAAAGTGTATCGGTCACAGGACGTTAAAATCAATGACAAGCACATCGAAGTAATTATACGGCAGATGATGCGGAAGTTGATTGTGACGAATACTGGGTCGAGCAACCTGTTACTCAACGCGCAGACTGACCGCAATGAAATATCGCGTGTGCGCGAACACCTGTCTAATCGCGAAAAGAACGGCGAAACAGTAGAATACCCGACCACGCGTCCGCTCATACTTGGTATTACAAAAGCGGCACTTGCAACGGACAGTTTCCTGTCGGCGGCATCGTTCCAAGAAACCACAAAGGTATTAACCGACGCGGCAGTACGCGGCAAGACGGATTACCTTGAAGGGCTGAAAGAAAACGTAATTATCGGGAAACTGATACCTGCGGGTACGGGGCTGTCGGAAGAATTCGCAGGGCTGGACACCTAACAGTCGGGTAACCCTATGTAAAATTGCACAAAAACAACCTCGCTTTCCCGTGCGATTTGTATAATATTCCTTGCTTGACAAATCTGTTGATTAGCAGTATAATATCCTCATAGTCATCAGCCGAAGCGCGTATAATTCTGACCGAATTATACGCGTATTTTCTTATCTGAGGATATAAATAATAGGAGTAAAGTTTAGTGAAATTTTATATGAATCTCCCCCGCAACAAAAAGGAGTTTGCCCTGTTTATGGGTATTGTGTCCGTTTTGTCCGTTAATATCATCGCGCCGTTAATCACTTGCTTTGAAATCGGTTTCTCATTCGCGGTATGGGCGAATACCCTGAGAGTGCTGCCATTTATCTGGCTTTGTGTGATTGCGCTCGTGCTTTTAACCCACAAACCCGCTGATATGCTTGCACATAAAATTGTTCATAAAGACGACAGTTTCAACTCTGTAATTACCATAAATATCTTGTGCAATGTATTTTTAATGTCGATTGTGTTGACAGTGGTCGGGAGTTGGATAGGTATGCGCGAAATCACAGTCGAGCCGATTATATTCTTCTTCCACAAATGGTTTCGTAACTTCGCGTTAGCATTCGCGGTCGAGGCACTCATCGCACAGCCGATTGCCCGTTTCGTAATGCTGAAACTCCACCAATCACAGGAAATACCAACCGAACCCCTCGAATTTGCCGAGGAAATAGTATAAAAAAACCTCCCCCAAAATTTGGGGGAGGTTTTTTTATATTCGGTTTATTCGGTATCGGAAATGCCCTCTAACTTGACGGCTTTCGGTACAAACGCATTGACAGCCGAGAGTATCCGCTTGTCGGGCGATAATATTATTATGGTGTCGCCGTACTTCGGGTTTTTGAGGGATAACCTATACGCGCCTTGCCCAGACCTGTCGTGCGCGGCAATTACCGTGTCGTATCTGTCCGCGTCGCCCTTATTGAACTTTGCAAACGAATACACATCTTTGAGTTCGGCGGTTATCAGGGCAACGCGTTTCGACTTGCCCGTTATCTTGATAACGTCAATCTCACCGTTCGTCACCGAGTATTCATACTCAGTGAATACACTGCGAAAGAGCCGCACTTGGTAGAGTATTGTAAACGGCAACGCGGCAAGCAAGTAGATTATATACCAGAACGCAAGCCAGACGATAGCGAGGCAGATAAATACCGACCCGACGGCAATCATTACACGCCGCGCATTATCGGCGGACGAGGACTTTTTTACGACTAACTGCTCAGCGAATATATCAGACATTGTACTCCATATTAACAAAAAAATAACAGTCGTGTAAGGTGCAAAAGCAATATTGCCCTTTGTTGGTTTATAGGTGGTTAGCCACTTCGCGTAGGAAAGTTTCCGTGTCCGCTTTGCGTTTGGTTGGTAATGTCGAAATGGATACTAAATCCCCCGTCATTACTCCGTCCGCTATCGTCTGTAATGCCGCTGATTCTAATTTTATTGCGAAAGCTGTCAGGTCGGGGAGGTTGTCAAGTTCGCCGCGTTTCGCTAATGCGCCTGTCCACGCAAACAGCGTAGCAATTGAGTTTGTTGACGTTTCCTCCCCGTTTTGCCACTTGCGGTAGTGCCGCGTAACCGTTCCGTGCGCCGCCTCGTATTCGTATTTGCCGTCGGGGGATACTAATACGCTTGACATCATACCGAGCGAGCCATACGCCGTCGCGACCATATCCGACATTACGTCGCCGTCGTAGTTTTTGCAAGCCCAGATAAAGCCACCGTTCGATTTCATTACACGCGCAACGGCATCGTCGATAAGCGTGTAATCATAGGTTATGCCTTGGCTGTCGAATTTGTCTTTGTATTCGGCGGCGAATATATCGGCGAAAACATCCTTGAAACGGTGGTCGTAAGTCTTGCTGATTGTATCTTTTGTGCCAAACCACAGCGGTTGTTTTGTTGAAAGAGCGTATGTGAAACACGCGCGGGCGAACCCGGAAATACTTTGGTCGGTGTTGTGGACACCCTGTATTATGCCGTCTGTTGCCGTGAAAGTTTTGATTTCAGAACGGGTTTCGGTGCCGTCGGCGTGGGTAATTACGAGTTCGGCTTTGTCGCCCTTAACGGCGCGGAGTTCGGTGTTGGAATAGACATCGCCATACGCGTGACGCGCGATAGTAATGGGCTTTGTCCACGAGGGTACGAGTGGTTCGACACCCTTTGCGATAATGGGTGCGCGGAATACAGTGCCGTCCATTATCGAACGGATAGTACCGTTCGGGCTTTTCCACATTTTTTTGAGATTAAATTCGGTAACGCGCTGCGCGTTCGGGGTAATGGTAGCACACTTAACGGCTACCCCGTATTTGAGCGCGGCATTCGCGCTGTCCACGGTTAGTTTATCCTCGGTTTCGTCACGTTTTTCGATAGAGAGGTCGTAGTATTCACTTTTGAGGTCAACATAAGGGTGGATAAGAATATCCTTTACCAACCGCCAAATTACGCGTGTCATCTCATCCCCGTCCATTTCGACAAGCGGGGTCGTCATTTGTATTTTTTGTGTGTTCGCCATTGCACTCCCTTTGTATTTTTTTTTTGTATGCGGACAGATTACTGTATTACTATAACAGCAATACGCGGTTTTGTCAACTGCATATATAGACATATATAACCCGAGGATAAATTATCCTCGGGTTTATATTAGTCTGTATATGCAGTGGTTGTCCGAACTATGTACCAAGCAAACTCTCGCCTAACAACATAATTGCTTCCTTTGACAGGTCTTGATATTTGAACGCGTGGAAAAGTTTATCAAAAGTTTGGGTAGTAATATTGTTAGAAACACCCCTTTGTTTTGCCGTGTATAAGACAGCCCAAAACAAAAGATAAATCGCAATAACAACATTTATATCTTGAATTTTGCCGCCAACACTGAATGGATTGAATTTGAGTATCCAAAAAGCGTATAGGCACACCTCATTTAACTCTCCCACTTTGTGGAGGGTTTTACCGTGAAATACCTTAAAATAGACACGGCGTTTTTCGACCAAACTTATTATTTCAAAAACAGCTTCGCGGTCTACAAGAAAGTCATTCCAATTTTTGCCAAGGCGCGATAAAGCAATATTTTTAACTGTGTTCAAAAAAGCAGAACATTTTTCGCGTATGAAAGGAAATGGCAAATCACCAAAAATAGGAAAATCAGATATATCAGTAGACACTTTATCATTGGTTGACATTCACGATTCCCCCAAATATTTTCTCATTTGTTCATTGATAGCTTTTCCATTTTGGGTTTTTGCAAAGTCTTCCCCCGTTGACAGTAAAACCTCCCAAAGACTTTGACTGTCGTCACGAAGCTGCGAGTTGCTTATAGTATGCGTTTTTTTAAGGAACGCATTATAAGATTCCTCTGTGATACCGAAGTCATCTTCTTCTGCCTGCACAGCAGTTGCCATTAGTAGTTACTCCTAACATAAATAAATCACTAATACACAAAAGTATATTAGTGATTATTATATTACTTATACTTTTCCTTGTCAAGCCCGGTTATCCACGGTATAATCCCAAATTACAGCAACGCATTCACGACTTTATCGGTAAAATCAGCCGGGTCGTCGGGGATAATACCCTCGATTAACAGGGCTTGCCCGTACAGTATATCCGCGTACGCGTTGAGGAGTGTTTTGTCGTTGTCCGCGAGGTAACGGAGTTTATCCGCGATTGCGTGGTTTGCGTTAATCTCTAATATCTTATCCGCTTTCGGCTTGTGTTCGTCTTGCGCCGCCGTCGGCATCTCCGATAATACCTTTTCCATACCAAGTGATAACGCGCCGCTCGCCGATAACGCAACAGGACGTGACCCTAACTTAGCCGAGAAACGTACTTCTGTAATCTTGTCGCCGAGATGTTCCTTGATAACCTCGAAAATATCCTTCGCAGCCGTGTTTTTCTCCGCTAATTCCGCTTTCTCCTCCTCCGTGGACGAGTCGAAATCCGCTGATTGCACGGACTTGAATGTCTTGCCTTCGTAGTCCACTAACATCTGTAACGCAAATTCGTCTACGTTGTCCGTCAGATAGATTACCTCATATCCCTTTGCTACCGCGTTTTCCACTTGCGGTAACGACTTAATCTTCGCTACGCTCGCTCCCGACGCAAAATATATTTCCGTTTGTTCGCCTGTTTTTTCCTCGCCCTCGCCTTTCTTCATACGGGAAATATATTCCTCGATACTCGACAGTTTCGGTGTTCCGTCCTCTTTGGTGTCGGCACTCGTCTTGAATAACAATAGGTCTTTCAGCAATTCTTTGTTCGCGCCGAATCCGTCATACACACCGAATTTAATCTGCGTTCCGAAAGAATCCCAGAATTTTTCGTATTTTTCGCGGTCGTTGACAAGCAACTTCTTTAATTCGTTCTTGATAAACCGTTCTATGCCCTTTGCTATCGTCTTTAACTGCCTGTCTTGCTGTAATAATTCGCGCGATATATTAAGCGACACGTCGGGGCTGTCCGCTAAACCGCGTATAAATGAGAAAAAGTCCGGCAATAATTCCTTGCATTTGTCGGTGATTAACACGCCCGCACTGTACAGGTTCAAGCCCTTTTCAAACTCTTTTGAATAGAAATTATACGGGGGCTTTTCAGGAATATATAACAGCGCGTCATACGATACCGCGCTGCCCTCGGTGTGCGTGTGGAATGTTGCAAGCGGCGGTTGCCAATCCGTGAATTTCTCTTTGTAAAATTCGGCGTATTCGTCCTCGGTTATCTCGGATTTTGACTTTTTCCAGAGTGGAATTTGTGAGTTTATTTTATCCCAATCTTTGACATCTTTGTGGATATGTTCCCCAGGCTTGTCGGGGTCGTCCTCGTGGATATGCTTGGTAACATACGCTTTTATGGGGTAGCGCACATAGTCGGAATACTTCTTGATTAACTGCCGTAACTTCCAATCTTTGAGGTATTCGGCGTAATCCTCGGTATGGTTGTCCTCATCGGTTGTATTCTCGGCGGTTTCGTTGTCTTTGAGGTACAGCGTAACAACCGTGCCGCGCGTATCCTTATCGGTTTCGGTAACAGTGTAACCGTCCGCGCCGTGGCTTTCCCACTTATATGCCTTATCCGCGCCCTCTGGTTTCGACACAACCTCAACTTTTTTTGCAACCATAAACGCGGAATAGAACCCGACCCCGAACTGCCCGATAATATCATTTTCGCTGTTCGCGCTCTTAAAATCGAGCGAGCCGCTTTTGGCAATAATACCGAGGTTATTTTCGAGTTCCTCTTGCGTCATACCGATACCGTTATCCTCGATAACAAGTGTACGGGCAGTTTCATCAGGGGTTATTTTAACCTCCAACTCGTCACGCGTAAGGGGTTTGTCCGAGCCGAGGGCATTGATATATGCCTTGTCGAGGGCATCGGACGCGTTGCTGATTAACTCGCGGAGGAATATCTCCTTGTGGGTATATATGGAGTTAATCATCATTTCAAGGAGTTTCTTAGACTCCGCCTTGAATTCCTTTTTTTCCATTTTCACTCTCCTATAAAATTTGTTGGTAAAATAATATTTAGCAGTCATTTGCTTTGACTGCTAAATATTATACCCGATAGAAATAGGTTGTCAAGGGGGGAAGAAAAAAAAGACGGGCAGGGCAATACAACAGGCAATACAACAGGATAATAATGTAAATTTTTTTTGCTTTTGGACGATAATAAGTATTAAGGTAAATGATATCCTTATCCCGATGAGGGGTTATATATAAAAAGATTGACAAAGGTTGCCGAAAGTGATACAATCAAGCGGAATGACTGGGGAATGACTGGATAACTTAAACAAAGTAAAAGCATAAGGTAGAGTTTTGGGAAAACAGCCTTTTTTTGGCAGTGTAAGATTTTTCAAGGTGCTGATAATCTCGGTGTACGCGTTTTTGCTGATTACACCGCTGATATTTGCCGCCGTGTTCGCAGGGTTGTATAATGGGCAAAAGACTGTGAACAGCGATTTGAGTGCGGATTTGTCGCGCCTCGAAGTCGGTTTCGAGTCGCAGAGTGCCTTACTCAAAGCACTCGGCGTGGAAGCCGAACCGCCAAGAACTAACCCCGATGGAAGTGAAATACCCGATAGTACGGACGTGCCCGATACCGATGATATTACAACGAATAATATCAACAACGAGGATACGGCAAGTACGGACAATACGGATAATACCGACAGTACGGGTGCGGAAACTACAATAGAGGACGGGTTTATCCAAACCGACCCGACTGAGCGTACCACTACCGCGGTGAATAAATATACTACGCGGACGTCCGCGAATAAGCCCGCAACTACGCGGAATGAGGACGACTTCGTGAAATAGACGGCAGCCCACATATATCGGTAACGGCTTTGTAAATTAACAAACAGACTAACATACGGGCAGTAACTCTGCCTTTTGGTGCTAAATAATGGGATTAAGAGAGAATTTTCGACAGGCGTTTCAAGAACTTACGGGTGGCTCGCCCCCGAAGGATAATGCCCCGAAATATGACGCGGAAAATATCCGTAAGGTGTTGGACGACGAGTACGATGAGGATACCGACAATATAGCCTCCGCACCCGAACCAACCCCGAATGATTTGATTGAAATTGATTCACCCGTACCCGTTGCTAAACCGGTCACGGGTAATGTCGTTTCCCGTCTGCCTATTGCCGCGCCGCAAATCGAGGGCAGTATTGCCACCGAAAAGCCGCGTCAACCTGATATGCCGCCAAGTAACGCCCGTAATAATGCCAATATT
>JAISLG010000113.1 GCA_031260615.1 Oscillospiraceae bacterium
ATCTTCTCCGCACCTCGATTATATTAGGCAACCGTCCTATATCTCTTAACAGGTTCTCTAATTGCAGAGTATTCTTTATGCTCAGCAACGCGGTAATCTCCGCGTTACCGTTTTTCAGTGTATGACTGTTTATTTCCGTAATCGGCAGTTTCGACTCCGCAATTGTTTCGTACACACGCGCGAATACGCCGATATTCAATGCGATTACCATAAGCCCAGCCTTGTAGCCGGCGTTCGCGGTCAGCGAATCCCCTGCCCACTCCGCTTTGCGCCATACTTTCTCCGTCAACTCGTCCCCGTTTTGCGCCTTGAATATCAAATACGCTTGGCAATCCGCTTTGTGTATCGAAAAGCCGTGTCCCCGTGTAGTATACGCGATTATATCGTCCCCCGGGAGCGGATTGCAACACTGCGAGTATTTTACTACACAATCCGATACCCCGTCTATTGTTACACCGAGTTGCTGTTTTTTTTCGCGATTACGTTTAAGTTGCTCTTCAATCTCCGATTCTGATAACGGGGGCGGTTCGGGGCGAGGGTGCGCTTTGTAATACTCCGCCTCCATAAGCGGCAGAAACTTCGTCATATTCACGCCCTTGTATCCGATTGAGGCGTAAAAATCGTCAAGGTTCTTAAAGTCGCACGAGTTCGCCGCGAATATCGCAAGAGTTTCGTCAAACGGGATACCTATACGGTTTAGTTCCTTCTCAACCGTAATACGCCCGTTGTCCACATTTTCATTGCGCCGCGCCTTTCTAAACCAAGCCCGTATCTTTGACTTGGTTACCTCCATTTTCGCGTATTCCACCCAGTTGATATTCGGGCCCGATTTGCGTTTTTCATTGCGGTTTATTACAACTATGTCGCCCGTTTCGAGTACCGTTTCGAGTGCCGCCGCTTTGCCGTTTATTGTCGCGGATTGCATATGGTTGCCGAGTTCGGAGTGTATGTTATACGCGAGGTCGATTATTGTCGCGCCAAACGGTAACGTCCGTACTCGCCCGTCTTTCGTGAATACGCTTACCTCGTCAGTCGCTATGTCTATCTTAATAGATTTTTTCAAATCCTCGGCATCGTCCGATTGCTCTTGTAAAGCGAGTAATTCGCGGACAACCGCCATTGATTTTCTTTCGGCGGTTTTCTTGTCGCGCGGTATTGTATCCTTGATATTCTCATTCATTACGGAAGCGGTGTCATAGTTCAGTTTGTATTTCCAGTGCGCCGCGACACCGAGATTCGCAATGTAATCCATATCGCCCGTGCGGATTTGCACCTCGAATATTTTACCTTCCGCCGACATTACCGTGGTGTGGAGGGAGCGATATTGGTTTAGTTTCGGGTTCCCGATGTAGTCCTTGAAACGCTCTGATATTGGCGTGAACATATAATGCAAAAAGTGCATTACACTGTAACAATCGGCGATGTTCGCCACGATAATCCGCATTGCGTAAATGTCGTATATTTCGTCAAGAGTTTTGTTTTTCTGATATATTTTTTTGTATATAGAATACACGCTTTTAAGACGCCACGATAGTTCAAAGCGGCGTTTTTTAATCTCAGGGGATATTTGGTTTTTGACGATTTTGGATAAGTTCGCCATAACTTTTTCCGCTTCCGCCGACAGCGCAATCAACTGCCGTTCTATATCGGCATACACGAACGGGTCGAGGTATTTAAGCGATATGTTTTCGAGTTCGTCCTTGATAATGGATATGCCGAAACGGTGGGCAAGGGGCGCGAATATTGCGAGGGTTTCGGTGGCGACGCGGCGTTGCTTTGCCTCGGAACAAAACCCGAGGGTACGCATATTATGGAGGCGGTCGGCGAGTTTGATAAGTATTACGCGTATATCTTTCGACATACCCGCGAGGATACGGCGGATATTTTCCGCTTCGTATTCTTCGGTGGCGAAGATACGGTCCTCGAAGTTAAATTCGACTTTGGATATTTTGGTAACGCCCTCGACAAGGAGTGCCACTTCACGCCCGAATTTTTTCTTGATAAACGCGATAGATGTATCAGTATCTTCCACTACATCGTGGAGTAATGCCGCGGCGATTACTTCGGTGTCAAGTGTAAAGTCGAGTAATATCCCGGCAACGGCAATAGGGTGGGTTATATACGGCTCGCCAGACTGCCGCACAACATTGCCGTGCGCGCCGTTCGCAAAGTCATACGCCATTTTAATTTTCGGAATATCAAATGCGCGGTCGGATTTTGTCGACAACAACCGAGCTTCAAGTTCGGCGTAAGTTTTACACATAACAGCCCCCTTTTAATTGGTTCCTTTTATGTCGTTAATACACATACTCGCATATCGTTAATACACATACTCGCATATCGTTATGCCGTTTGTATTCGTCAAAGTCAACCGACACCCACGTCAATAATCATTGCGTTTCTTAAATATATGTTATTCTCGTATCTGCCCGTCCCCCGTCACGATATATTTATACGTTGTCAGTTCTTTGAGCCCCATTGGACCACGAGCGTGCAATTTCTGGGTAGATATGCCGATTTCCGCTCCCAAGCCGAATTCGTATCCGTCTGTGAAACGTGTTGACGCGTTTACATACACTGCTGCGCTTTGTACTTGCTCCGTGAACTCTGTCGCGTTGCGGAAGTTCTCCGTTATTATTGCGTCGGAGTGGTGTGTTCCGTACTTTTCTATATGCGCGATTGCTGTTTTTATGTCAGGTACGATACGCACCGCTATTTTGTTCTCGTTGTACTCCGTGTAGTAATCCTCGTCCGTCACGGGGCGCGTAGTGTGGATTATTGCCGCTGTTTCGGGGTCGCCGTATATCTCTACACTGTCGCCCCACACCGAAGCAAGCGCGGGTAGGAATGTGCTTGCGATGTTCGTATGCACGAGTAGGCTCTCAATAGAATTGCACACAGACGGGCGTTGTTTTTTCGCGTTATCGGTGATACTGACAGCCTTTGCAATATCGGCGTACTCGTCCACATAGACGTGGCAGTTACCCGCTCCCGTTTCGATAACGGGTACTGTTGCGTTCTCGACCACGGATTTGATTAACCCTGCTCCGCCCCTCGGAATCAATACGTCCACATACCCATTTAACCGCATTAACGCGGTTGCGGCATCGCGGCTTGTATCCTCAACGAGTATTACACTATCCGCCGGCAACCCCGACATAATACACGCCTCGCGGAACAGGTTTGTGATAACCCTGTTGGAGTGTATTGCGTCAGACCCGCCGCGGAGTATCACGGTATTACCCGATTTAAGGCAGAGCCCGGCGGCATCGGCGGCTACATTGGGGCGGCTTTCAAAGATAATCCCGATTACGCCGAGGGGAACGCGTTTCTTGACAACGGACAGTCCATTAGGGAGGTTACCGCCGCCGATTACCTCACCGAGGGGGTCGGGTAGCGCGGTTATTTTCCGCAACCCGTCGGCTATCGCGGCGATACGGGAATCGGACAGTGTAAGCCGCTCGATGAAGGCATCTTTGATACCGCGTTGTATTGCGGCGGCGATGTCCTTTGTGTTTTCGAGTAGTATATTATCGGCGTTTTCAACGAGTAACTCGGCGGCTTTGAGTATTGCGCTATCCCGTTTGGACGCGGGCGCGGCGGATAACTTGGCTTTGGCGGATACGGCGCGCTCGCCGAGGTCTTTGATGTAGGACATAGGAGGATTTAACCTTGGTATTATTTTATTTTCAGTTAAGGGGTATTATACATTTTAATTTGAGAAAAGCAAGGGCGAATACAGAAAGTACGCAGATGTGTGAGAGTTGCAGTGCAATTCCCCCTTGCAATTTTTATCGAAACGGGTACAATAGCATTGACAGGGGCAATACGAACGAGTTAAATACACGAGTGAAAACAGTAATTAAAAAAATAATCCACTTAAATCGGAGAGGGAAATGAAAGTATTAGTTATCAATGCGGGGAGTTCGTCGCTTAAATATCAACTTATCGAAATGGACGGCGAGGAGGTTATCGCTAAGGGGCTGTGTGAAAGAATCGGCATTGACGGGCGGTTTAATCATTCCGCTAAGGGTGCGAAAATTGAGGAGGATATATCCTTCCCCACCCATACCGAGGCGTTTGAACGGGTAATATCCGCGCTCACTAAGGGCGACAATGCCGTAATCGCAGATGTATCCGAAATTGCCGCTGTCGGTCACCGTGTCGTACAAGGAGCGGAAGTATTCTCCAAAACTACACTTGTTACCCCCGATGTAATCCAAAAAATTGACGACCTCAAAGAACTCGCGCCCGTCCATAACCACCCCCACGCACTCGCGCTTTGGGCGGCTGAGAAAGTATTCCCCAAAACAACGCCGCAAGCCGTTGTCTTTGATACCGCGTTCCACGCTACTATTCCCGAAAAAGCATACATCTATGGATTCCCTTATGAAGCATACGAAAAATACGCCGTGCGGAAATATGGGTTCCACGGGACGTCACATCGGTTCGTGTCGCAGGCTCTCGCAAAACACCTTAATAAAGACATCTCTGACCTCAAAATTGTGTCCTGTCACCTCGGTAACGGTTCATCTATTACCGCGATAGACGGCGGCAAATCCGTTGATACATCAATGGGATTTACTCCCCTCGACGGCGTGCTTATGGGTACTCGTTCGGGTGCCGCCGACCCTTCCGCTGTATTATTCCTGCAAGAAAAGTTGGGATTGAATCCAAAAGAAATGTCCGATTACCTTAACAAAAAATCAGGGCTCCTCGGTATCGGCGGACACGCCGATAACCGCGACATATCCGCCGCCGCTGAAAAAGGCGATAAAAAAGCCGCCCTCACTAAGGAAATACTTCGCTATGGCATAAAAAAATATATCGGGTCTTATGCCGCTGTAATGGGTGGGCTTGATGCCGTTATTTTCACGGGCGGTATCGGCGAAAATGACAAATCCGTACGCGCCGATGTAATCAACGGTTTGGAATTCTTAGGGCTGTCCGTCGACCCCGACCGTAACAATACTCGCGGCGAACTCGCGGAAATATCCGCCGAGGGGAGTAAAGTAAAGGTGTTCGTAGTTCCCACAAATGAGGAGTTGCTTATCGCGCGCGATACCCTCGAATTGACTCAGAAATAATAACTATGAACAATATCCTGACTTTCAAAAAACACCGCTTTAATCCGCTCCGCCCCACCGTTGCCGACATTGATATTGCCGATATTGCGCATTGCCTCGCCCGTATCCCGCGTGCGAACGGGCATTTTGCGGAGTTTTTCCCCGTTGCGCGGCACTCCGTGAACTGCGCCGCCGAAGCAAAAGCAAGAGGATTAAACGATAATATTATACTGACTCTACTCCTCCACGATGCGTCCGAGGCGTACCTTTGCGATATTGTCCGCCCCGTGAAAAATGAAATGCCCGAATATCGCGTGTACGAAAAGGTCTTGCAAGATACCATATACAAAGCGTATAATATAGGGGTCGCGGACGTGTCGGCGATACGGGACGAAATTGACGATGCTATGCTGTACTATGAGTTTGTGCATTTTGCGGACGAGCGGTTGTTCGATACCGCTCCCGTTATATCATCTGCCCCCGACTTCTCCGAATGTAACTTCGATAAGGACGAACAGTTGTTTTTGTATTGGTTTGATAAATATTATAAGGCATAACAATCGTATGATACCCCCTGCGATTAAACAAAACGGATAAATAATGAGTATAGAAATACGGTATTCCGATGCGAACCGCGCTACTATTTTTGAGCGCGGCGCGGAACTCAAAAGTCTGCACCTTACCCCGACTAACCCACCCGATACTGGCGGTGATTGGCGGCGTGAAATATTATGGCAAGGCGACCCGACCTATTGGGGGCGCACAAGCCCGCTTTTATTCCCTATGGTTGGCGCGCTGAAAGGCGACGAAACTACCATAGGTACGCGGAAAGTCAACATTCCCAAACACGGGTTTTGCCGCGATGCCGACTTTATTATGTCGCAAACCGCGAGTAATGAGGTTGTGTTCACGAAAACCGCCGACGAGGAAACTTACGCTATGTTCCCGTTTCGGTGGACGCTACGAGTACATTACCGCATACTTGCCGGGCGAATTAAGATGACATACATCGTGACGAATAACGAGACAAAGCGTGAAATGCCGTACTGTATCGGCGCACACCCAGCGTTTAACATTCCGTTCGGCAACAAATTCGAAGACGACTACGACACTTTCGGGAACTATAAAATAATATTCGACAAAGAGGAAAATACGCAAGCCGTGAAATTCGACATCGCAAACGGGCATTTTGACCCTCGTCTGCCCAGCAAGAAATTAAATGGCAATGTACTGCGCCTGAAACACACGGATTACCTCGACGACTGCCTCTACTACCCCGAGTTGAACTCGAATTCATTGCTAATCACGCGTGACGGTGCAAGCGGTGTGCGCGTAACTTGGGAAAACTACACAGGAGTCGCTTTCTGGACACCAATGCCGCCGAATGACGACACAATGTTAGTGGACGACCTCCCACCCCCCGCGGATTTTCTGTGCGTTGAGCCGTGGTGCGGAAGCGCGGATTGGTTCGACTCCGATGGAATTTTCGCCAACAAGCGTGGCATAGAGAAGTTACAACCGAGTGAAACAAAACGATACTCGGTGACAATCGGCATCGAATAAGCCAATCGGGGCAACCGCAATGGGCAAGGGGCAAGGGCAACCGCAAGGGGCAAGGGCAAGGGGCAAGGGGCAAGGGCAACCGCAAGAGGAAACGCCTATTTCTTAGCGAGGGGCTTCGCCCCCTCGACCCCCACTTCTTTCTTTTTCTTTCGCGAAAGAAAAAGAAAGAAGCAAAGAAAAAGAAAGCCTGTATTCCAACTATTGTTGGTTCGGTTTATTATAACATTCCCTCGTAAGGGGGCTTTCAGTTGGGTATGAAAACTTTTTGCCCGCACTATGGTTAGTTTGCTGTTGCACGACAAGTGGAACGCTTACTTGTATTCGTTTATCGTCACTTGTATTCGTTTATCGTCACTTGTATTTGTTTATCGTCACTCGTATTTGTTTATCGTCACTTGTGTTTGTTTATCGTCACTTGTATTCGCAACAACCGAACCGCTCTGAATAGATTTGGTTGTCCTCGCCCCTTCACGGGTGCAGCGTCACGCTGCCGCGGGGTGCAGGGGGCGCGTCGCCCCCTGCTGGGGGTCGAGGGGGCTACGCCCCCTCGGTTAAGCCATAATCGTGCCCCTTGTGTGGGAGTTGCCATATTTTTGTTTGATTGCTTGGTTGCCCCCTTGTGTTTTTTTGTATTATGATAGGTGTATTATTAAAAGCG
>JAISLG010000046.1 GCA_031260615.1 Oscillospiraceae bacterium
GGAGATTTGCGGTCGGTTTGAGAAAAAGGGTTGCTTGGAACTCCCCGTGAACCGTACTGTTAATGCGGCGGTGTTTACCGATGCCACGCAGTTAATGCTGTTTACGTCCGACGGACTCGTTTGGGCGGAAAGTGCCGCTAATGACGAAAAGGGGATAAATTATACAACATATGTTTTCTTCTCCTACCAGTATTGGCTGTATACGCAAACACGGAAAGTTTCCGATAAAAAATACGAGAGTTTGTTTAACAACTCCGACGGCGTTCGCGTGTCACGGTATATTAAAATTAAAAACCTCTACAAGAATCGGCGCGGCGACGACACCTTAGTAAATGAACTTCAAAAAATGCCGTATCTGTCGTTCGGACGAATTAACAAACCCCTCGAATCAAATATGTCGAATGCGGACGGGTTAAAGCGAGTCCTCGGCGCGGGATTGTATTTCAGTTACGACTCGAAACTCGCATTCCGCGCCGGGTGCGACTTCGCGGCAATTACACATACCAATCCACGCGGATACCTCGCCGCCGGAGTGTACGCCGCTGTTATCGCGGAGATTATTTCCAAGCACTCCTTAGAGGAAAGTATCACAACCGCCGTCAGCATACTCCAAGAATATGAACACGGCTCGACTACGTTTGAGATAATACGCAAGGCTGTGTATTTCGCAAAGGAAAGCGATATTCGCCCCCTCGCGGCTATGCATAAATTGTATTATGGCGACAAGAAAAAAGAGGATTCCCTCGAACCGACAGCCGAATACGCGGATAACGTACTCGCGTGCGCGCTGTTCTCCGCACTAATACACGGGAAAACGGATTTCAAAAACGCAGTGCGCTTGTCGTGCAATTACGACGGACCGTCCGAGGTTACGGCGGCTATAACAGGCTCAATTGTGGGCGCAATGCACGGCACAGGAGCAATCCCCGACAGTTGGGAACGGAAACTGCAAATGCGTAACCTCATCAACGACTCGGCTCTCGATTTGTATTCAATATCGGTTGCCTCCGACGACGACGAGGAAGAACACGAACGCCTTAGTAGCCTCTCAAAGGAAGAATTGAAAGAATTAAAGTCAAAGCATAAGGCAGAAGAAGACGACGAATACTACAAATAACAACAGGCAGACAAACACGAATTGTATTATATATTTTTTTCGGAGGATATTATGGCGGTATTGGTGTCAGGCGCAAGCGGATTTATTGGCTCGCATACCTGTGTTGAGTTATTGAATGTCGGCGAAGATGTTATCGGGTTCGACAATTTCTATAACAGCAAGGACGATATACCAAAGAAAATCGAGAAGTTGACGGGAAAGTCACTCAAATTTTACAAGGCTGATATGTGTGTCAAGGCGGATATTCATAAGATATTCACCGAGAATGAAATTGATTCCGTGATACATTTTGCCGGTTACAAGGCGGTTGGTGAGAGCGTGGCGAAACCACTGATGTATTACGGCAATAATATTGACGGTACAGTTGTACTCCTCGAAGCGATGAAAGAATTCGGCTGTGACAGGTTTGTATTCTCCTCGTCCGCGACCGTGTACAAATTCCCAGCCGTATCCCCCGCAATCAAAGAGGATTTTGAACTCACCGCTACTAACCACCCTTACGGCACTACTAAGATGATAATCGAGAATATATGCCGTGACGTGTCGATTTCAGACGACAAATTCGCGTGTGCATTACTCCGATATTTTAACCCCGTGGGTGCGCACGACAGCGGCGTAATCGGCGAAAACCCAAACGGTATCCCAAACAATCTGATGCCTATCGTACTCAAAGCTGTTACGGGGCAACTCCCGTCTATGACTGTGTTCGGGAATGACTACCCCACCCCCGACGGAACGTGTATCCGCGACTATTTGCACGTTGTTGACCTTGCAAAGGCGCACGTTGCCGCGTTAAATAAGGTTCGCGAGGAGGGTTTTTCGGGTTGTGCGGAGTACAACCTCGGCACGGGCAAAGGCACGTCCGTACTTGAATTACTGACTGCGTTTGAAAAGGTAAACGGGTTGAAGATACCGTATATTATCGGGAAACGCCGCCCCGGCGACGCGGCGGAATACTACGCTGTGCCTGAGAAGGCAGAACAAGAATTGGGTTGGAGAGCCGAACTGAATATTGAGGATATGTGCAAGAGCGCATACGACTTTGCTGTGAAAAACGCATAATCACAAGGGTACGGATAACAACCAGATTTTTATTATATATGCAAAACAACGCCCCAAATATCGGGGCGTTGTCACGTCTTGTGTAAGCGCAATCTAACCAACGATATGGTGTTCGGACGGAGAAACGGTGATTTTTTTTATGATAATACTTGGGATAGACCCGGGGTATGCGATAACGGGGTACGGGGTTGTGGAAACGTCCGACAAAACGCATAAACTGGCGACGGTGGATTACGGAGCGGTGACGACTCTTGCCGGAACGTATTTTCCAACACGGCTTAAAGAGATATACGATGACATATCATTCATACTCGATAAACACAAACCCGATGCAATGTCGATTGAACGGCTGTTTTTCACGAACAATCAAAAGACGGGTATTGACACAGCGGAGGCGCGTGGAATTATACTTTTAGCGGCGGTTAAGCGGAATGTGCCGATATACGAATACACGCCGTTACAGGTGAAATCGGCAGTGACGGGCTACGGGAAGGCAGTGAAGAAACAGGTACAAGAGATGACTCGGAGTTTACTTGGGTTGAAAGAAATCCCGAAACCGGACGATACGGCGGACGCGCTTGCGATTGCGATATGCTGCGCTCACAGCATACGGAGCAGACAATAGGGGGCATAGGCAACAAAGGCAACGAGGGGCAACGAGGGGCAACAAGAGGCAACGAGGGTCAACAAGGGGCAACGAGGGGCAACGAATTGTGGCTTAACCGAGGGGCTCTGCCCCTCGACCCCGTTGGGGCGTTGCCCCAAACCCCACGAGGGGCTTCGCCCCCTCGACCCCTAGCAGGGGGCTACGCGCCCCCTGCACCCCGCGGCAGCGTGACGCTGCACCCTTGAAGGGGCGAGGACAACCAAATTTATTCAGCGGGTTGGTTGGGGCGAGGGCACGTGGACGGTATACGCATACGATTACCCCATTCACAAACACTCCCATCCCTGTGTCGTGTAGGGCGCAATGTCCACATTGCGCCGACACTACATTGCGCCGACACCAACATTGCGCCGACAACACATCATACCGATACCAACATTGCGCCGACTATCACACTGTAATTTATTATGGGGGATACCCTATAAAATAAGCAACCCCCCGATAATATATCGGGGGGTTGCTGTTTATATCTAACTCACTCTGCCGAAATAATATAGTAATAGACGGGTTGCCCACCGTTGACCAATGAAATCTCAATACTATTTCCAAACTTAGCGCGTACTGCATCCACGGCATTCTTTGCGCTATCGTCCGACACATTCGCGCCGTAAATGAGTGTAAGGAAACTCGTATCGCGAGTAATTGTTTTCTTAACCGTTTTGATTAACGCGGATTTTATATCGTCCTCCACGGCAACCAACTTCCCCTCGGAGAAGCCTAAAATATCGCCTTTTTTAATCTTCCGTTCATCGAAGTCATTATCGCGAGCCGCGTAAGTCACGTTACCTGAACTTACTCTATCGAGAGCCGCTGTCATCTCCGCGGCATTTTCCGCCCCGCTCTCATCCGCGTTAAACGCAAGCATAGCGGCTATACCCTGCGGTACATTACGCGATTGCAACACAGTCACATTGCGGTCGGTGACTAACCCACCTGCCTGTTCCGCCGCCATAATAATATTCTTGTTATTGGGGAGGACATAGACAGTCTGCGCGGGGACGGCAAGAATCGCTTCTAATATATCCTCAGACGACGGATTATTTGTCTGACCTCCGTCCACGATACAATCGCAACCCAAATCCCGAAACAAGGTATCAAGCCCCTTCCCCGACACAACGGAAACAATCCCGTATTTATTTTCGGGTTTCGCAAAGGGTAATTTCGCACGCGGCGTATCCCCGTGTCCCTCGGAATTCGCAAGCGCGGCAACACGGTGCTGTTCGCGCATATTTTCTATTTTGAGGTTAATGAGCGACCCATATTTAAGTCCCTCTTCTAACGCATCGCCGGGGTGTTCGGTGTGAACGTGTATTTTAATAATCTCACCGTCGTCCACGACAACGGCACTATCGCCGATACTCTCCAAATGCGCGCGGAGCCGCAAACTATCCTGAGAGGAATCGGCTTTGATAACAATAAACTCTGTGCAGTAAGTAAATTCAATATCTGTTTCGGTTGCACCTGCGGCACTTATTTTCTTAACTTCGGCGGAACTGGCAAGGGAATATCCCTCGCCACCCTGAATAACGGCATTGATACCCTCTAACACTTCGACATACCCTGCACCGCCAGCATCGACAACCCCTGCTTTTTTGAGTATGGGGAGCAATTCGGGGGTACCTTCGAGGGATTTTTTAGCGGCGGCGAGGTAATACGCGAAATCGGATTTGATATTGGTAGGGATACCCTTTTCTGCCTGCTCTATGAGGTAATCGGCGAGTGCTGCCTGTGCTTCACGGGCAACGGTAAGGAGAGTACCCTCGGTAGGTTTCATTACGGATTTATACGCGGTATCGACGCCGAGTTTGAACGCCTCGGAGAGGGTATTGGAATCGACTTCCCGTTTACCGACAAAGCCTTTCGACAATCCACGGAACAGGAGGGAAAGTATAACCCCCGAATTACCGCGCGCGCCGCGCAGCATCGCACCCGCAATTTTTTCGGCGACAATAGAAATATCCCCGTCATTGGCGGCGGCGAGTTCATTCGCGGCGGCGCGGGCAGTCATTGTCATATTCGTACCCGTATCGCCGTCAGGCACGGGAAATACGTTTAATTCGTCAATACGCGCCTTGTTCGCGGATAATTTGTTTGCCCCCGACAAGAACGCCGCCTTAAAGACCTTACCTGTGAGTAAAGTTACACTCTGTTCGTCCAAAAGTCCCTCCACTATAACAATATCAACATACAGCCCCTCTAACACGCACACAAGGCGCAAAGAAACAAGAAACGAGGGGAACGTGTTCTTTTTCTTTTGCGAAAGAAAAAGAACCAAAAAGAAAAGCGTGTCGCCCCCTCTAACACGCACACAAGGCGCAAAGAAACAAGAAACGAGGGGACGTGTTCTTTTTCTTTTGCGAAAGAAAAAGAACCAAAAAGAAAAGCGTATCGTCTGCACCTATGTTGGTATGAGTGCGGATAGTAGTAGCCACCCAAGCCACATCACCCCGACACCTAATTGTATACACGTTATGCGTGTTTGTGCCATTTGTTGACAGGACGTGTCCGAGATTAGACAATCCATTTGTAAATGTTATGGAAAACCGTATTGTGTCGTGTAGGGGGCGATGTCCACATCGCCCCGATTGTCCATATCACCCCGATTGTCCACAATGCGCCGATAACAACCATCACCCCGATTGCCCACATCGCCCCGATAACAACCATCGCCCCGATTGTCCATATCGCCCCGATTGTCCATATCGCCCCCGATAACAACCATCGCCCTCGATTGTCCACATCGTCCCGATTGAACTGGCGTTGTTTGTTATCGGCGCATTGTGGCAATGGAACATAACACGAAACCGCGTTAACTAATATATATGCACGTCACAAATACAATAAACCGTTGTATATAAATTTACGGGAAGGACGCTAAATTCCTTTCCCGTAATAATATAATGGTGCACCAACAGGGACTCGAACCCCGGACCGACCGGTTATGAGCCGGTAGCTCTAACCAACTGAGCTATTGGTGCGCATTGCCCGATATGATTTATACGGTCAAGCATAAATCATTATACGCACTTTTGCGAGTTTGTCAAGCCCTCCGCGCAAAATAATATTAAAAGGTTGTTGACAGTCTTGTCCGCGCATTATATAATTAAAAAGGTACTTAATGCGGTGTGGTGATAGAAATGAACTATAAAATATTTAATCTTGGCAAAGTGCAGTTGTATTTTTCCGACAAGCACAATTTCAACACCGACAGTATCTTATTGGCGGCGTTTGCCTCGCCGTATCACAAGAACCGCCACATAAAGGTCTGCGATTTATGTACGGGGTGCGGTTTAATATCCGTACATCTTGCCGCGACATTACCGAACGCGACTATAACGGCAGTGGACAGCGACGAGCGAGCAACGGCATTATTATCCACGACAATATCCGAGAACTATCCGCGCCTGACGGCTTTAACGGCACTGACAGCGGACATACGCGATTTAACGAGGTGCGAGGCATACGACCTTGTAACCGCAAACCCCCCATATTTCAAAGCGGGGAGCGGAGCGGTTCGGACAGGGCAATCCACGGTGCGGCACGACTTCAATTGTAAACTATCCGACATTGCGCTTACGGCGAACAAGTTGTTAAAATACGGCGGAGCATTAAAACTATGCTTACCCGCGTCACGATTATCCGAGGCTTGCGTGACACTGACGGAACATAAATTAGAACCGAAAGTGATACGGTTTATAGACGGTCGATTGA
>JAISLG010000104.1 GCA_031260615.1 Oscillospiraceae bacterium
TTCGATTGGGTGTATAAAGTACCCGCGAATTGGTCTGCCACAAAAGACGACAACGGTCAGGTAATATACGCGCTCCCCGATACCGTTACACAAGTGCGTGAGAACGCGCTCCTCGGGTGCGGCAATATTACGGCGTTTTCCGTGGGTGCGGCGAATGCGAATTACATCGAGAGTTATGGGGTTTTGTTTACCAAAAACGGTTCGCGGCTTGTCGCATACCCCCTCGCGGCAAACGGTACGCAATACATCGTGCCGCGTAACGTAACTCAAATCGGACACCGTGCGTTTTCCGGCGCAATACGTTTAACCTCGGTCGAAACTTCCGAAACAAACCTTGCCTTGGTCGGGGAATTTGCGTTCGAGGGTTGCGTGAACCTGTCCTATATCGGATTCCCCCCTACGCTTACCGAGATTGGTACGGGTGCGTTCAGCGGTTGCCTTTCACTCGCGAATTTGTCACTCCCAGAAAGTATCAAAAATGTGGCGGATAGCGCGTTTGCGGCAAGCGGATTAAAAGAGATTTATGTTCCGCGCAGCGGAATTGTCAGCTCCGATGCATTCTTCGGGATTGACACGCTTATATATAACGAGGTGGATTCCGTTGTAGTCAGCCCACCGATATTCACGGCAACCATCGCAACAACCGCGACTACTACTCCCACCCAAACTACCGACACATCCGCGCCCGATACCACCGAAACGGAAGTTTCTTTCACGGACGATACTACAACCAATACCGTTGCCCCAGATAACACCGCCGTTATAACCGACGCGTTCGCGGACGGGGATTTGACAGGGAACGGAACAACCGATATTACGGACGTGCTGTATTTTAGACGATACCTGTCGGGTTGGGAGGAATATACCGTTACCCTCGAACACGCGGACATCAACGGAGATAAAATTGTCGACCTCCGTGATTATATTATACTAAAAAGGCTGATAGCCACTTAATTAAACGAGGTACACCCCATTTTCAGAGAAGTTTTACAAGGACCGCTTTCGCTCCTCATAAACGGCAACGATTTTGAGATTGTCGCGGTTTCGTTCTTCGCGTATTTCATCGTCCTGTTTGTCGCTATCCCAATTCACGAGTTCGGTCACGCCTATATGTCGGACAAATGCGGCGACTCGACCGCGCGTTATTTAGGGCGGATTACGATTAACCCTGCCGCGCATATCGACCCTATGGGTGCGATTATTATGCTGTTTATGCCGTTCGGTTGGGGTAAACCCGTACCCGTGAATACCCTTAACCTACACCACCCTCGCCGCGATATGGCTCTCACCTCCGTTGCGGGCCCGATTATGAATTTTCTGCTCGCCTATGTTGTGCTTGTTATCGAAAAAATCGTAATGTATACCACCATCAAAAATGGCTCGTTCATTACCCTCGATGGTTTCGCTCCAGGGTACTATATTGCACTCGGGTTGTACTACATCTTCTCCATATCAATCTGCCTCGGGATATTTAATCTTATCCCGATACCGCCCCTCGACGGGTTCGGGATATTACAATACTTCCTGCCAGACAAATACCTGTTTTGGGTTCGCAACCACCAGACATATATCACAATAGTTTTCTTTGCAATCATTATCTTTACGGACGTGTTGTCGCCGCTTATAGGTGGCGTACAACGATTGTTCTTTAACCTGTATGACTTCTTGACTGGTTATGTGGACTTGGCATTCGGCGGATAAAATTTGTTAAAGGAAAATCATTCACTGCGTTCTAACTTAAAAAAAATATTTCTAAAAAAGGAATAATAAAAATGAAATACGGTTACTTCGATAATAAAAATCGGGAATATGTCTTTGACCGCGTGGATACCCCCGCGAGTTGGACAAACTACCTCGGCGTGGAGGATATGTGTACCGTCATCAACCAGACTGCGGGCGGTTATACATTCTATAAATCCCCCGAATATCACCGCGTTACGCGTTTCCGCGGTAATGCTGTGCCGATTGACCGCCCCGGGCATTACGTTTATGTTCGCGACGACGATACGGGTGAGTTTTGGTCGCTGTCGTGGCAACCGGTCGGTTTGCCACTCGATAAGGCAAAATATACCGCTAAACACGGGTTCTCGTATAGTAAATTCGCTTGCGATTACAGCGGCATCAAAGGGGAACAAACCTTATTCATTCCGCGCGGCGATGCCGTCGAGATTTGGGACGTGAACCTAAAAAATGAGAGTGGGAAAACACGCAACCTCTCTATCTATTCATACGTTGAATTCTCTTTCCACCATATCAATATTGATAACCTCAACTATCAGATGTCACTCTATTGTTCGGGCAGTGACTACAAAGACGGGATTATCGACATTGAATTGTTCTACGAGCATACCCACCAATTCTTCGCGAGCAGTGAGAAAAAACCAGACGGGTATGACTGTTTGCGCGATAAATTCCTTGGGTTGTATAATACCGAAACCAACCCCCTCGGCGTGATTAACGGGAAACTTACAGGCAGTAAAGAACTCGGTAATAATCACTGCGGTGCGCTCCAAAAGAAGATTACGCTGAAAGACGGCGAGGACTTCCGTTTGTTATTCTTCTTGGGCGAGGGCGGCGTTGACGAGGGCAAGCAGATACGCGACAAATATACTTTTGCGCAGACGGATAAAGCATTCGCTGACCTCCGCGCGTTCTGGGATGAGAAATGTTCGCAACTCACCGTTGATACCCCGAATGAGGGTATGAATACTATGCTGAATGTATGGACACTCTATCAGTCAGAAGTCAATGTTATGTTCTCGCGTTTCGCAAGTTTCATAGAGGTCGGCGGTCGTACGGGACTTGGATACCGCGATACAAGCCAAGATGCTATGACCATTCCGCACAGCAACTACTCCAAATGCAAACAGCGTATTGTCGAACTCTGCAACGGGCTTACAAGTGCCGGGTATGGGCTTCACCTGTTCCAACCCGAATGGTTCGAGGAACAGAAAAAACCCGCGTTTAAGTCGCCTACTGTTGTGCCGACACCCGACAAGGACAGCATAGTACACGGTATCAAAGACGCTTGCGCGGACGATGCACTCTGGCTCGTTCCCTCGATATGCGAACTCGTTAAGGAAAGCGGCGACCTTAAATTCCTCGATGAGGTTATCCCTTACGCGGACAATGGGCTTGGCGGCGTGGAACGCAAGGGTTCTGTATACGAGCATATCACTAAGATACTCGATTTCTCCACCGAGCAAATCGGGCAAAATGGTATCTGCAAAGGATTACGCGCGGATTGGAATGATTGCCTCAACCTCGGCGGCGGCGAAAGTGCAATGGTGTCTTTCTTGCACTACTGGGCTTTGACAAATTTCATTGAACTCGCCGCTAAACTCGGCAAAAAAGACGATGTGAAAAAATACACGGACATCGCAAACAAGGTACGGGAAGTGTCTGAGGCTACGCTGTTCGACAAGGGCGAGGGCGATGAACCGCTCGGATGGTATATCCGCGGTATTACCTCGAAAAATCGCAAAATCGGTACGCACGCCGACATCGAGGGCAAGGTGCATATGGAGAGTAATACTTGGGCGGTTGTGTCGGGTACTGCAAGCACGGAACACGGCAAGCAATGTATGGATGCCGTGGACAAATACCTTTACACGGAATACGGGCTTATGTTGAATGCTCCTTGCTTTGAAACAATCGACGACGACATCGGATTTGTTACACGCGTGTACAAGGGCGTGAAAGAAAATGGAGCAATATTCTCGCACCCGAATCCGTGGGCGTGGGTTGCCGAGGCGAAACTTGGGCGCGGCGACCGCGCTATGAAATTCTACGATGCAATCTGCCCCGCGCTCCAAAACGACAAAATCGAAATACGCGAGTCCGAACCATATTCATATTGCCAATTCGTGTATGGCTCTGACCACACAGCATTCGGTCGCGCACGTCACCCGTTTATGACGGGTAGCGGCGGCTGGTCGTACTTTGCGGCTACGCGGTATATTCTCGGCATACGCCCCGAATACGACACGCTGACCATAGACCCGTGTATTCCCTCGTCTTGGAAGGGTTTCAAGGCTACGCGGAAATGGCGCGGCGCAACGTATAACATTACCGTGGAGAACCCGAGCGGAGTGCAGAAAGGTGTGAAGGAAATTACGGTGAACGGCACTGTTGTGAAAGAAATCAAGTCGGCTAACAAGGGCGATACCATTGACGTGAAGGTAACATTAGGCTAAGGAATAATGCACCCCAGTTATAAACCGAGCCACTGAAAAACCACTCGAAATACCGTTATGGCAAAAAAAGTCATAACGGTATTTTGGTGTAAAAATAAAAAAGGCGCAACTCCCGATTTCGTTGATGAATTGAAAAAATTGAAAATGTTGGCAATAAATGGTACGTATCGAAGGTCGAAGCACAGTCGCTTACAAGCCAATGAAAAACGTTATGAAGTTTTATTCAGAGTGTAAAACTCTGATATTGAATTACTGTAAAAGTCCTGTTACAAAAGCTGTTTGTGAGGGCATAAACTCTATTTGCTCTTTTGAAGATGTATATTAACCCACCAAATAAGTCTTGCGTTTTGATGTAAACTGTGGTATAATAAAAGCATGAAAAATGAATTAGAATTTAGTGCGAGGAAATTAAGCACGAAAGCGCAAGAAGAACTTCGCAAAAAGATTGTACGAATGATGGAAAAGCACAATAACACGAAGAAAGTTGCTGAGATTTGTGAGTGCGGAGTACGTCATGTTCAGTCGACATGGAAAAAGTATTGTGAAAACGGAATATCTGGAATTAAGGCGGTCAAAATGGGGCGTCCGAAAGGGAGCGGACGCAAATTAACGCCAAAACAGGAATCCGAAATAATAAAACAAATAACAGATAAAGACCCAAATCAGTTGAAATTAAAAGGCTTTTTATGGGACAGAAAATTGGTCGCTGAATTGATAAAGCAAAAATTCGGAATTAAAATGCCGTTGTCAACAATGGGATATTACCTTGCAAAATGGGGTTTTACAGCACAGTGCCCGAAGAAAAAGCACTATAAGCAAAACGAAAAAGAGGTCAATTTATGGTTGGAACAGGAGTATCCGGCGATTTCCCAAAAAGCCGCAATTGTACACGAAAGGAAAATTTCCCGGCGATAAACTTCAGATAGATGTTAAATTTGTGCCGTCAGACTGCGTAAAATGCGACAAAAAACTGTATCAATTTACGGCAAT
>JAISLG010000032.1 GCA_031260615.1 Oscillospiraceae bacterium
GAGTGGAACGCCGCCGATTACGGGAAAGAGCCTGATACAAAAGAGGGGTTGTCTTACACGTCAGAGTTTCTCAAATTCGACCCGAAAAATATCAGCATAGCACTAAACTACAACGCGACCGAAACGGAAAAAGACGGAACAATTACGGGTATCAAGAAGTTCAATGAGGTAGTGTCTGCGTTATCGGACAAATACGAGATTTACCCGATTGTTGCATCGGGCGACATAGTATATGACGGGAACAAGATATTTGCGGCACTTGCGGAAACACCAAATAAGCCGACTACAACGGCGAAACCAAAGCCAACAACAACAAATGCGGCAACCCCACCGCCACTCACAACCAACGAAACCGCACCGCCTACAAATACCACCGAAACAACACCTACTACCACTACTACTACCACGGCAACTACACCGCCGCCAACACAACCGCCCCCGACTGAGCAACCGCCACCTGAATAACCATAGCCAATCAAGGAAACGAAGGGGTCGGGACAAATACCATAATCACTAAATTGTTTTTAATGAAAAAATTACTATCCATAATCGTATCCGCCGCGCTTTGCGTATCAATATTCGCCGCCTGTAAAGCCAAGGACGGCGTACTTGAAGTCGTCGAACTCGACATATCCACGAGCGCGGATGTGTCGTTCGGCGGTAATACTGCCGACACTACTATTAAAATAGGCGAGAAGTACGCCGCCGTCAAACTCAAAAATATCAAGAACGAAATCATAATCAAACTCTACCCCGATTACACACCAAAGGCAGTCGAGAATTTTACCAACTTCGCCACAAAAGGTGTGTATAAAAACAAACTGTTCCACCGACTAATGCCCAATGTGTCCGCCGAGGGCGGCGTACTGTACAAGAACGGGCAGATTGAAACTAACCTCCCCGATTTCCCAATTGAACATTCCGAGGTTATGCGGAATATATACGGCGCGTGGGGTATCTCAAATCTCGGTACGTCCGTGGAAAATCCGACTAACTCCGCGCAATTCTATGTTGTAACCAACCGAGAAGAAAATGCGTTCGACAACTTCAAAGCAGATGAGTTTCTCGAAATAACTGTGTCTGTACTGCAAATGAACCAGATGTATCAGCAAAACGCGGGGAATGACGAGGCACAAAAATACTACGCGGATATGTACCTGTGGTTTTCGCGGATACAGGCGTTTGCGAATATTGCCGATTCCGAGGAGAACGGGCATATCAAAGAACTCTATAACCGTATCGGCGGTACGCCCGTTTATGACGGTGCAAATACAGTATTCGGGCAGACTGTCAAGGGGTGGGAAGTCCTCGACTTTATCCGCACCCACGACCTCGTGAATAATGGGAACGGCGAAGTGTCCGCCCCAAAACCCGCAATCGTTATCGAAAATATTTATATCCGTACTAACCAAGGCGAAGTATAAAAATAATTGTATACTGTCCACAAAAGGAGGAATAATTTGTTAAGGAAAATATTGACCGCGGTGCTGGTATCAGCACTTATTTTCGGAACTGTCACGGCGTGTGACAAGAATACAAGCAAAAATTCAACGGATAATTCTAAAAAAAATGAGGATATAACTTTGGCTGTAAAAACTGTAAATTTCCCTGTAAACGGCGGTGAGGGGAATGTCGGAAACCATACCATAGGCGAGGGTGAAGAATACCTCGCAATCAAAGTGACGGGCTATGCAAACGAGATTATAATTAAACTGTACCCCGAATATGAAAAGGCGGCTGTGAATCAAATATCCTCGCTCGCGAAAGAGGGCTTTTACAAGGGCAACAAAGTACACCGCATAATCAGGGGATTTATGTTACAAGCGGGGAGCAAGAACGGCGACGGTATGTCGAGTAATACCGAGCCGAGTTTTGAAATCACTACGAATGAGAAAATGCGGCATATTTACGGCGCGGTTTGTATGGCGAACAATGGCCTGTCAAACGGCAGTCAGTTCTATATCGTGAACAACACAGACAAAAACGCGTTGACGGATTTTGTGGGCGAACAATTAGGGACGTACAAATCATACGGGGATAAATACGCGAATGTAGTACGTTTCGCGGAGAACGCAACCGCTGATATTACCAAGACATACGACACATTGGGTGGTGTACCGTTCCTTGACGGGGGCTATACAGTATTCGGTCAGACAATAGCAGGGTGGGAAACCATAGATGCTGTATCGGCAGTTGCGGTAAAGGGCAATAGCAGCGGCGAGGCGAGTACGCCCGTTGAGCCTGTTATTATAGAGAACATCGAAGTCCGCACTGGTCCTTACAACGCATAAACAAGCAAGGGGAAGAGGCAAGAGGCAAAAGGGAACGAGGGGAACGTGTTCTTTTTCTTTTGCGAAAGAAAAAGAACCAAAAAGAAAAGCGTACCGTCCTCGCTATCGTTGATTCGATTAGTCTTTTGTTTCGTGTGTGCGACAGGTGTTTGCACCCTGTATTGGTTAGGTTAATTTACACGAACACCAACCATAACATCAATCGTGTAGGGACGGCATATTGCCGCACAAAGGGCAAAGGGGAACGAGGGGAACGTGTTCTTTTTCTTTTGCGAAAGAAAAAGAACCAAAAAGAAAAGCGTACCGCCCTCGCTATCGTTGGTTCGATTAGCCTTTTGTTTCGTGTGTGCGACAGGTGTTTGCACCTATATTGGGTAGATTAATTTACACGAACACCAACCATAACGTCAAAGTAGGGGCGGCAAATTGCCGCCCGTGCAATAAATAAATAGCGGGTATATGAAAGTATCAGTAATCGGGTGTGGTTTCGGGCTTGCTCTTGCCAAGTTGTGGTCGGGTCGGCACGAGGTTGTACTATACACTAAATTTGCGGAGGAAGCGGACGTATTACGGCGCACCCGCGAGAATGTGCGCGTATTGCCGGGTGTGTTGTTGCCGGACAGTGTACGCGTTACGTCCGATGCCGCCGATATTAAAGGCGCGGATTATACTGTGTTTGCCGTTCCGTCACAGTTCCTCGACAGTACCTGCGCGGAGTTGATTCCCTATCTTACGGGTACGATTATCAGCGTGGGTAAGGGGTTTATTAACATTGACGGTAAGCCCGAACGGTTGTCGGAGATTATCAAAACACACTACCCACACCACCCCGTATCCGTTATATCGGGTCCTTGTCACGCCGAGGAAGTCGGGCGCGGTATTGTTACTTGTGCGGTATGCGCGAACAGTGCGGATAATGCGAGTGACACGGATATTGTGAATACACTTTCGACCGATACGTTTCGGCTGTATAACAGCAGTGATTTAATCGGTGTGGAAATCGGGGGTGCACTCAAAAACCCGATTGCGTTATGCGCGGGTGTACTGAAAGGCTATGAAGCGCAAAACAAATTACACGGTATCGCAACAACAGGTGACAATACATTTGCCGCGCTTGTAACGCGCGGCCTTGCCGAGATAACTCGGCTCGGTACGGAAATGGGCGCGGATGCGAATACATTTTCGGGGCTGTCGGGGATAGGCGATTTAATCGTAACTTGCGGCAGCGAACACTCGCGTAATCGCCGTGCGGGTTTCCTGATAGGACAGGGTATGTCGGCGGCAGACGCGGTAAAGCAGGTTGGCACAGTGGAAGGGTACACCGCGCTCCCGGCAATGCGCGACCTCGCTCATCAGTATAGAGTATCCGCGCCAATCGCAGAAGAACTATACGGTGTATGCTTCGAGAATAAGTCACCAGCAGAGGCGATATACAATCTTGTGACACGCCCATACAAGCAAGAACGATAACGGGGCAAATGGCAAGGGGCAATGGGCAAGGGGCAAGGGGCAAAGGGCAAAGTAACAATGGGCATACAAGGGGCAAAGTAACAATGGGCATACAAGGGGCAAAGCAACTATAGGCATACAAGGGGCGATGTTGACATCGCCCCCTACAATATGCAAGTACCGTATGTCATACAAGAACAAATGCAACTCAGACATTTGACTATATACTGTTATCAAAGCGTTATCAAAGCCAAACCAATATGGGTGAAGACGACACGTTTTTCTTTTGGTTCTTTTCTTTCGCAAAAGAAAAGAACACGTTCCTCCTCGTTCTCTTGATGTTCTCTTGATGTTCTCTTGGTATTCCCTTGGTATTTCTTTGTTGTTTTGTGAGGCTGTTATGAAGATATTATCTTGTCTGCTGTCTATTGCGGTAGTTCTGTCAAGTATGGTGTTCCCCGTATGCGCCGATAATACCCGATTTTTGACGGCGTGGGAGTTGCAGTCTGAACTGCGAGCGGGTATCAATATCGGGAACTCGCTGGACGCGTTTCAAGGGGCTGGTATCGCCGATTACGGGGTCGGGCAGGAAACGTATTGGGGTAACCCGAGGATTACACGCGAGTTGTTACAAGCATTTGCCGATAAGGGGTTTAGTACAGTGCGGTTGCCTGTTACTTGGTCAACGCATACAACAGGGGATTATGTCATAGACTCCGCGTGGCTTGCCCGTGTTAAAGAAGTAGTGGAGATTGCGCTCGATGAGGGTTTCTATGTTATACTGAACTCCCACCACGACAGTTATGACGTGAACCCCAATAATACCGACCGACTCGAATACGAAAAAGTAGCGGACGAGGTATCGGCAATTTGGGCGCAGGTTGCCCCGTATTTTAAGGATTACCCCGACACCCTCGTCTTTGAAACAATGAATGAGCCGAATAACCCGAACGGTTGGACTTGGTATAATGGGAAAAACCCCGACCCACAACTCGTAGACGCGGTTAATCGCCTTAATTCAGACGCGTATAATATTATCCGAAACAGCGGCGGCAACAACGACAAGCGCAATATAATATTCGCAACGGCAGGGGCAAGCATTGAAGGGTTAAATGCCATTACGGACGTACCCGACGAGCATATACTGTTCGAGGTACACCTGTACCCGAACGCGGAAGTCGCATCGGGTGAAACTACGAAAATAGTACACACGGCGGACGAAATAGCAGAGATACAAGCGCGTATCGGCGCGCCTGTCGTAATAGATGAATGTGGTTTTATATCCGATTGGGACAGTTCGTATGCGGAGGACGGGGATAGGAGTATTGTCGCGGCAAAGGTTATGTTCGAGGCGTTGTCTAAGTATGGTATACCGTCCGCGTTGTGGGACAACGGCTACGGATTCGGCATACTCGACCGTAAAACATACGAATACAAGAACGGCACAGCGGAAGGGGTTGCACTCGCCGCGCTTAACGCTTACGGGGTGCGTAACCCGAACCAACCGAAACTCGGCGACATAGACAATGACGGGTATTTGACTGTAATGGACATTGTATTATACAAACAATCCCTCGCAAATTGGACGTCCGCTCCGAAATTATCCGACATAATAAACATCGCGGATATTGACGGGGACGGAAAAACAGATATACTTGATGTTGTATTATTGACACGGGAAGTGATACAGGCACACGCATAATTTTTGAAACGGAGTTAGTTTGAAATTAGAACAAAACCAACGATATTTTACCGTTGCACTGTATGCCCTTTGCACGATAGTGTTAAGTGGCATATTACTCGCGATTTTCACAAACTTTGACACGGCGTTGGGGGCAATACGCACGTTCGTCGGGGTATTGTCGCCCGTATGGCGCGGCGCGATACTCGCGTATTTGCTGAATCCGATTATGCTACTCTACGAAAACAAAATGTTACGCAAACTCAAACTGAAATCCGTTACACCGAAACAGAAATCCCGTTTGCGCGGCTTGACAGTATTTTTAACCGCCGCTACGACACTCTTACTAATCGGCTTGTTAATGCGGTTTGTAGTACCGCAAGTGCTTGCGGGGGTAACCGCGATTGCAGTACGGTTAAACGCGGATGGCATCAACCTTTACTTCGACAATATCGTAAAATTTTTCGCCGACAGGTTCGGTGAAACATCGACTTTCGCAATGACAACAAAAGATTTCCTCGATTCGGCAAGGGGTTCCGTTCTCGACTTCTGGAACAATATGGCATCGAAAATCGACTTGTCGATACTGACATCGGACACGGGTAAGAAAATACTCGGGGGAGTATTCGGAGCGGTGTCGAGCGTACTTGATTTTGTGGTTGCGTTTGTAATCGCGATAAATATGCTGTTGTCCAAAGAGATACTGCAAATGCAGTTCAAAAAGATATTCTATGCGTTCCTCAAAAAGGACATAGTAGTCCGCGCATTTGAAATCCTATCCAAGACGAATCTGATATTCCGCAAATATATGGTAGCAATCCTCCTTGACGCGTGCATAGTGGGGTCGATTACATTTATCGGCTGTACGATATTAGGCGTGAAATACGCGTTACTTGTGGGCGTAATGGTGGGTGTGACGAACATAATACCATTCTTTGGACCATTCATCGGGGGTATCCCCTCCGCGCTGTTGATATTGGCGCAAAGCCCGTTGTTGGCACTCTACTTCGTGATATTTATGCTTATCGTACAACAGGTGGACGGGAACATTTTTGTACCGTTGATACAGGGCGATGCAACAGGCTTGCCTGCGGTATGGGTACTCGCCTCGGTAGTAATCGGGGGTGGAGTGTTCGGCTTTTGGGGCTTGGTATGCGCCGTTCCCGTATCGGCAGTGTTATATATGCTGTTCAAGGAAACGGCAGAAAATCGGTTGCGCAAGCGTAACTTGCCCGTTGACAGCGTGGACTACGCGGAGGGCGCACCGCACATTGATGAGGAATTTTAGGACACAGACAGGCACAGGCTATGGTTAGGCACGGCTTGTATACGACAAGGGTTATCACTTTGAATGCCATTTATTACCATACAACCTTCTTGTAGGGTGCGATGTTCACATCGCACCGCCCCACATTAAAAAAATAATATAAACCAAATTTTACCAAACAAAAGGAAACCAATGGGACTTATATCGAGTTTATTCGGGAGTTACTCCCAAAAGGAAGTCAAGCGCATTGAACCGCTTAAACAGGCAACCCTCGACCTCGAACAAAAATACGCGGCTATGGACGATAAAACATTGTCGGAGCAAACGGAGAAACTCAAAGGGCGACTCGAACTTAATGAAACGCTTGATGATATACTCCCCGACGCGTTCGCCGTCTGCCGTGAGGCAATGTGGCGCATAATCCACATCAAACCATATCCCGTACAGATACTCGGCGGTATCGTCCTCCACCAAGGACGTATCGCGGAAATGAAAACGGGTGAGGGTAAAACATTCGTTGCCGCACTACCCGCGTATCTTAACGCGTTGTCGGGGAAAGGCGTAAGTGTCGTAACCGTCAATGACTACCTTGCAAAATACGGCTCGGAGCAAATCGGGCGAGTATTACGTTTCCTCGGAATGACTTGCGGACTCGTATCGCACGACCTCAGAAATGATAAACGGCGCGAGGCGTATAACGCGGATGTGACATACCTCACCAACAGCGAATTCGGGTTTGACTACCTCCGCGATAATATGGCGGTGCGCGCCTCCGACCGCGTTCAGCGTGGGCTTAACTTCGCAATCGTGGACGAGGTGGACAGTATACTGATAGACGAGGCAAGGACTCCGCTTATTATATCGGGGCGCGGCGAGAAATCCTCCGACCTATACGAAAAAGCGGACAAACTCGCTAAAAAACTCAAATGTATGAAGGTCAAAGAACTCGATAATAAACAAGACGAGGACGCAAAATACGGCGAATACGACTACATCGTGGACGAGAAAGCAAAGACTTGTACGTTACTTCCGCGCGGTGTCAAACGCGCCGAGGAATACTTCGGTGTCGAAAACCTGATGGACGAGGAGAATTTAACCCTCTACCACCATATGAACCAAGCGATACGCGCGTATGGGATTATGACACTTGATGTGGATTACGTTGTGCAGAATGACGAAGTTATGATTGTGGACGAGTTCACGGGGCGTATTATGGAGGGCAGACGGTATAATGAGGGCTTGCATCAGGCTATCGAGGCGAAAGAGGGCATTAAAATTAAGCACGAGAGTAAAACCCTTGCTACTGTTACCTATCAGAATTTCTTCCGCCTGTTCAGCAAATTGTCGGGTATGACGGGTACGGCAATGACAGAGGAAGCCGAGTTTAGGAGCATATATTCGCTTGACGTCGTGGAGATACCCACCAATAAATCTATGGTGCGGAAAGACCACCACGACCAAGTATACAAAACCGAGGAAGGCAAGTTCAAAGCAATAATCGAACAAGTAGCCGAGGCGCACGAATACCACCAACCCGTACTCCTCGGTACGGTATCAATCGACAAGTCCGAAAAATTATCCGACCTCCTCACCAAGCGCGGAATACCCCACAAAGTATTGAACGCGAAATTCCACGAGAAAGAGGCGGAAATAGTCGCGCAGGCAGGCAAAAAAGACGCGGTAACAGTCGCAACAAATATGGCAGGGCGCGGTACGGATATTATGCTCGGCGGTAACGCGGAGTTCCTCGCGCGGAGCGATATGCGGAAGATACGCGTCGGGGATTTAGTCGATTTCAAAGACGTTGCGCCGCACCTCATAACACTCGTTAAGAGTGTCGCTAAGGCGTATCTGACGGACGATATGATATTCGAGGCAATGGGTTTCGCCGAAACCGAAAACCCGATTATTCTCGCGGCACGCGACAAATACAAGGAACTGTACGAGAAGTATAAACAAGAGATTGCACCCGAGGCGGAGGAAGTCCGCGAGGCGGGCGGATTGTTCGTAATCGGTTCGGAACGCCACGAGAGCCGCCGTATCGACAATCAGTTGCGCGGTCGTTCGGGGCGGCAAGGCGACCCCGGGGAAAGTAGATTCTATATTTCCCTCGAAGATGATTTAATGCGGATATTCGGCGGCGAAAAATTACAGCGTATGATGAATATGATTGGGCTTCCCGAGGACCAGCCAATCGAGGCGAGTATCCTTACTAAGTCCATTGAATCCGCGCAGAAAAAAGTAGAGGGGCAGAATTTCTCAACGCGTAAGCACGTCCTCGACTTTGACGACGTTATGAACGAACAGCGCAAAACCGTGTACAAGCAGCGTAATATGGTACTCGACGGCGGCGACGTGTCCGAGTATATTAAGGAAATGCTCGCCGCGGCAATGGAAAACACGGTAAATCAATATTGCACGGGCGACATACCCGACGACTGGAACTGGGAAGGTCTCCGTATGTCGTGGTTCGGGGTACTCACCTCGGAGGACGACTTCAAGTATGATGAGGACGAGATAAACGACATTACCAAGAAAACGCTTATCAAGGAACTCACCGACCGCGCCTTTGAATTGTATCGCGAAAAAGAGGACGC
>JAISLG010000005.1 GCA_031260615.1 Oscillospiraceae bacterium
GGACGGCAAAAATGTACTTGTAGTGGCGGCGGACACTTTCCGTGCGGCGGCTATCGAACAATTAGCGGTTTGGGCGGAACGTGCGGACGTGCCGATACTAAAACGCGCCGAAGGGAGCGACCCGGCAAGCGTAGTATACGATGCGTGCGATATGGCGCATAAGTATGACGTTTTGATAATTGACACCGCCGGGCGGTTGCAAAATAAAAAGAATTTAATGGACGAATTAAAAAAAATATCGGGGATATTGACAAAGAAATTGCCCGATGCCGAGGCGGAGACTCTGCTCGTGCTTGACGCAACAACGGGGCAAAATGCCGTAAGTCAAGCAAAATTATTCGGGGAAGCCGCTGGAATTACAGGGATTGTGCTGACAAAACTCGACGGCACGGCAAAGGGCGGCATAATAATCCCGATACGGCACGACCTCGGCTACCCCGTAAAGTATATCGGAGTCGGTGAGAAAATAGACGATTTACAGCCATTTTCAGCGGAAGCATTCACAGATGCGTTGTTCGGGTCGTGATAATTTACAAAAAACAAAACAGAGCTTGAACCAAGCCCTGTCTTGCATTGTTTTACTCTATCACGCCCAGCGCAATATTCGTTTCTGTAACAAATGCACCAACGCATTCACCACCGTGACCACGATACCGATAATAATAATCCCCGCGATAACTCTCGTGTAATTGCTATTCTGCGAAGCGCGGCTCACGAAGAAACCAAGCCCCGAATCCCCACCTAATAATTCCGCGAATGTCAGTATCATAAAAGACATCGAAATCCCGATAGGTAAGCCGCCTACAATGGACGGCAAGCAGTACGGGAACACCACCCTCGTCACCATAGTGAAAGGTTTGATATTCAGCGAGTGCGAGCATTGTATCAAAGTCGGGTCAATCTCGCTTACGCGGTTGATTATGCTCATAAGCATCGGCCAAAACACACCCAAGAATATTACGAATATCGACGCCGATTTGAATGTCGGCATAAATGATATTACATAAGGCGTGTAAATGAGCGGCGGTATCGCGCTGATTACCTTAACTATCGGAAAAGCCGCGTTCTTTAATCGCGGCACCCACCCGATTATTAACCCTAAAATAATCGACACGATAATCCCCGTTAAAAGTCCGAAAACAAGCAAATACATCGAACTCCCGAGCCCTTTTAATATCACTTTGCGGTCGTCGTAAAATACCGCGAATACATTTTCGGGGGGCGGCATCAATATCGCGTTCGCCTTCCCCGTAATTCTCGACCCAATTTCCCATATAATTAAAAACAAATATAATATTGAAAACGCGCCTGTGGATTGGTCTTTGTGTCGAAAACGCGATATTAAAAAATAAATGTGCATTGCCGACACCGCAACAATAAAATATAACGGTTTGTCGGCTTTCCGTTCACCAGAAACGAACATAAGCGCGATTAAAACTATAAATAAGATATTCGGAAGAATTTTCAAAAAAAACTTGCCGAAAGTCTTTAAGAATTTCATAGCACAACCTCTTCACCGCCGACTTTACTCGAAAGTTCCGCATAAAACAGGCTAACTAATTTGCGCCGTAAAACAGAGTATTCCTCGGATGCCACGACCTCTTTCCGTTTACGGTCTTTCCCGAAAGGCACGGCAATTTCCTCTTTTATACGCTTGGGTTCCATAAAGATTATGCGGTCGGCAAGGAGTATCGCCTCGTCTATGTCGTGCGTGACAAATACCACTGTTTTCCCGTTTTTATCTTTATTTTCTTTCGCGCATAATTCGAGCAGTAATTCCTGTAAATCCATACGATTTTTCGTATCAATCGCGCCGAACGGTTCATCCATTAAAAGTATCTCGGATTCCACCGCCAACGACCGTGCAATCGCTACGCGCTGCCGCATACCGCCCGATAACTCTTTTGGGTACTTATCGGCATATTCGGCAAGTCCGACACGTTTGAGATATTCGTCCGCGCGCGAACTCATCTCCGCGTTGCTCCACTTTTTAACCTGCTCCATACCAAAAATAATATTTTTTTTGGTACTCATCCACGGGAAAAGCGAATAATGTTGGAACACGACACTCCGCTCCGTCCCGGGGCCCGTAATCTGCACTCCGTCAATGAGTGCCTCCCCCGTGAAACCCGTTTGAAGTCCCGCAAGCAACGTAATAAGCGTACTTTTTCCGCAACCCGACGACCCGATTACACAGACAAATTCGCCCTGTTTCACCGACAATGATATATCATCGAGTGCCAAATATTCACTTTTGCCGCTTTTGTAGTTGAATGTCAGATTGTTTATTTCAATCTTATTCATAAAAACTTATACCGCCTTCTGGAAAAGTGCAGTAGACAGATAGCGTTCGCCCGTGTCGGGGAGAATTACAACTATATTTTGTCCGCTGAATTCGTCCCGTTTGGCAATCTGAGTCGCCGCGTGTAATGCCGCGCCCGATGATATGCCCACGAGTAACCCCTCTAACCGCGCAACATCGCGCGCCGCCGTGAACGCCTCGTCATTTTTGACTTTGTATATTTCGTCCACTACTTTGCCGTCGAACACATCGGGTACAAATCCCGCGCCGATACCCTGTATCTTGTGCGGACCTGATTTTCCGCCCGATAATACGGGGGAGTCGAACGGTTCGACCGCGATTATCTTTATGGTATCCACCTGTTCTTTGAGGTATTTCCCCGCGCCGCTGATTGTACCGCCAGTGCCGACGCCTGCGACTAACGCCGCGATATTTCCGCCGATACTTTCGTATATCTCTACGCCCGTGGTGTCGTAGTGTATCTGCGGATTTGCGGGGTTATTAAACTGTTGGGGGATAAACGATGACGGGACTTCCAAGGATAATGCCTCCGCCCTCCGTATCGCGCCTTTCATACCCTCCGTGCCGGGAGTCAATATAATTTCCGCGCCGAGTGCCGCCAACAAATTGCGCCGCTCGATACTCATTGTGTCGGGCATAACGAGTATTACTTTGTACCCCTTTGCCGCACCGACAAATGCCAAGCCGATTCCCGTATTGCCGCTCGTGGGTTCGATAATAACCGTGTCTTTTTTGATTAACCCCTTCTCCTCGGCATCGTTTATCATTGCCTTTGCTATTCTGTCCTTTATGCTGCCGAGCGGATTAAAATATTCGAGTTTAGCCACGATATTTGCTTTCGCGCCCTTTTCTTTCGCGAATTTATTAAGGCTTAAAAGCGGTGTATGTCCGATAAGTTCCGTCAAGTTTTGTGCAACTGACATAATTAAAATTACCTCCGATTATTTAACCCAATTTACTGTCTTTTTCTTTAACAGGGTTAAAAGCAGATTAAGCACGGTAACAGTCGCCGCCATAAGGATTATCGCAGCCATAACGGACGTGAAGTCACCGTAAGATATAAAGCGTTTAACAAAATACCCGAGCCCCGTAGTTGCACCGAGCGTTTCGGCAATGGTGAGCGTCATAAACGCGAATGTAACACCGATTGCGAGGTCGTTCAGGATAGCGGGGACAATATAGGGTAGGAGGACGCGG
>JAISLG010000018.1 GCA_031260615.1 Oscillospiraceae bacterium
GAGGTCACAGAATTAAGCACCGAAATAGTACACGAGTTCATCGAGAAAGTGCTTGTCGGCGAAGCGGAATACACACCTGCGAGGTTCAGCCACTGGGCAAGAGGAAAGACACAGGAGATACGGATTATCTACAACTACATTGGCGATGTGACCGAAACAATCAAAGACGAATAACGGCGTGTGACTGTGATAAATACAGCACACGCCGATTTTTTAGCCCTTGGGGAATTGTCCATAAGGCGGTTACACTGATGTGGACACGCCTTGTCGGGATAAAGTCCCTAAATTCCCCCTACCGCAAAAACGTATTGCGTTTTTTATTGGTAATGCGGTATAATACACGGTATGGAAAATAACTGCAATATTCGTAACTTCTGTATCATCGCCCATATCGACCACGGCAAGTCCACACTTGCGGACAGGCTCCTCGAACTTACTGAGGCTGTTCAAAAGCGCGATATGGAGGCGCAACTCCTCGATAATATGGACATTGAGCGTGAACGCGGCATTACAGTGAAAGCGCGTGCCGTTCGGTTAAATTACAAAGCCGAGGACGGGCAAACTTACGCGCTTAATTTAATTGATACTCCCGGACACGTCGATTTCACCTACGAGGTAAGCCGCTCGCTTAACGCTTGCGAGGGGGCGTTGTTAATTGTAGATGCTACACAGGGTATTGAGGCGCAAACCCTTGCTAATACCTACCTCGCCTTGGAGGAAAACCTCGAAATAATACCCGTCATAAATAAAATTGACTTGCCCACCGCCGACCCCGACAGGATTGCCGCCGAAATCGAAAATGTAATCGGACTCCCTGCGCTCGACCCCGATATTGCTCCGCGTGTGTCCGCTAAAAACGGTATCAATATCGGTGCGGTTTTGGAGGCGGTCGTCAAGCATATTCCGCCGCCGAAAACCGATACCGTGTCGCCGCTCCGTGCATTGATATTCGACAGTTACTACGATTTATATAAAGGTGTAGTAATATACGTCCGTGTCAAAGAGGGTGCGGTCAAGGTCGGCGACAGAATACGCTTAATGGCGGCGGATGTGGATTATACGGTTGCCGAGGTGGGTTTCCTCGGCGCGTTCGGTGCAATACCCACGGATTCGCTGTCCGCCGGCGAAGTGGGTTACATCGCCGCCGCAATTAAACAAGTGTCAGATGCCCGTGTCGGCGATACCGCTACATTGTCCGATAACCCCGCCGCTGAACCGCTCCCCGGGTATCGTAAAGTGCAACCTATGGTGTTCTCGGGGATATACCCCGCAGACGGCGCGAAATATGGGGATTTGCGCGACGCGCTCGACAAACTGCACCTTAATGATGCCTCGCTGTCTTTCGAGGCGGAGAGTTCCGCCGCACTCGGATTTGGGTTCCGTTGCGGTTTCCTCGGATTACTGCATATGGAGATTATCGGGGAACGACTCGAACGTGAATATAATATCGACCTCATCACTACCGCCCCGACTGTAATATACAAGATTACCAAGACAAATGACGACACTATATTCATTTCCAACCCTTGCGAATACCCCCCCATATCCGAAATTGCCATCGCGGAAGAACCGTTCATATCCGCGCATATCTTCACCCCGTCCGACTATGTCGGCTCGGTTATGCAACTCTGTGAGGGGCGGCGCGGCATATATAAGGATATGAAATACGTTGATGCAACACGCGCGGATATACACTACGAGTTGCCGCTCAACGAGGTTGTGTATGACTTTTTCGATGCTTTGAAGTCAGGGACAAAGGGATATGCGAGTTACGATTACGAATTTTTAGGGTATGTTCCGTCAAAGTTGGTTAAACTTGATATTATGCTGAACGGCGAAATAGTAGACGCGCTGTCATTTATTGTTCATACGGACAGGGCATACGCGCGCGGACGGAAGATTGCGGAGAAGTTAAAAGAACACATACCGCGCCAATTGTTTGAAGTACCGATTCAAGCGGCGGTGGGGGGCAAGGTTATTGCGCGCGAAACCGTGAAAGCAATGCGGAAAGATGTGCTTGCAAAATGCTACGGAGGCGACATAACACGGAAAAAGAAGTTGCTCGAAAAACAGAAAGAGGGCAAGAAGCGTATGCGGCGGCTCGGTACCGTAGAAGTGCCGTCCGACGCGTTTACGGCTGTGCTTAAATTGGACGATTGATACCACAACAGACCCCCTCCCCCAAACATTTTATTTTATGACTTGAAAAAACATATATCGGCGTTTATAATAAACAGGTATACTCATTATCGGGATAACGCTACGCGTTTATCCGTCGCCTACGGTGGCACGGTGCTCGCCGATAGTCGCGTTACCGCAAAAACGCATTGCGTTTTTTAGTGGTGTTGCGGTATAACACATAGGAGAATAAATGGCAATTACGATAGCGGTCGTGAACCAAAAAGGCGGCGTTGCGAAAACGACCACCTCAATAAATTTATCCGCCGCCCTCGGCAGTAAAGGCAAAAAAGTATTGCTCGTTGACCTCGACCCGCAAGGTAACGCGACTACGGGGTGCGGTATGGGACGTAAGTTTAATACGACTGTGTTCGATATAATTACGGGTACGGTGTTTTACTCCGAGGCGGTTCTCGAAACCCCGTTTAATAATATGAGCATTATCCCCGCGACAACCGAACTCGCCGATTCGGAAGTGTTCTTCCGTAAGGTAACTACCGATACGCCCAAAACAATGTTTCTTAGACAGGCTCTCGCCGCCGCGAAATCCGAGTATGACTATATCATAATAGATTGCTTGCCGAGTTTGGGTACACTTGCACTTAACGGCGTTACCGCCGCCGACAGCGTACTTATCCCGATGCAGTGCGAACCGTACAGCCTTGACGGATTAAAAGAACTCCTCGCCACTATACGGCGCGTTCGCGGCTCGCATAACCCGTATTTGTCCATATTAGGTATAGTGTTCACAATGACCGATATGCGCCTTAATATTAACCGTGCCGTCCGTCAGAAGATACTCGACAACTTCCCCGACTTGATATTCAACTCGGAAATACCGCGTAACATTCGTATTGCGGAGGCGCCGGGACACGGCAAGCCGATAATGTATTACGACCCGTCATCTCCGGGTGCAACAGGTTATGACTCGTTAGCTGATGAAGTTGTCACACGAACTACTACCACATAAATAATCGTATAGCGACACATAGGAGAACGTGTACTTCTCTTTTTGAAAAAAGAAAAGTACCAACGGTTTGTTTGTGGGCTTGTTTATGGCAATGTATATGCGGAATTTGAGTAACAGCGCGTTTATGAAGTTTATTACGGGTTATGAACGGCAATAATTGGGGAGGGCAGTGAATGAAAAGATACGGTGGTTTGGGCGCGACTTACGGGTCAATATTTGACGATACGTCTGAGATTGTTTCGGATATATTAAACGACAAAATCGAAAAATCAACCACGGTTACGGAACTTAATATCAATGACATCGAGCCGAACAGAGAACAGCCGCGTAAATTCTTCTCGGAAGAAAAGTTGTCGGAACTCGCGGATTCGATTAAAACACACGGGTTGTTGCAACCCGTTGTCGTGCGCGTGAAAGACGGCGGTTATCAGATAATAAGCGGTGAGCGACGGTGGCGTGCCGCGAAATTGGCGGGTGTGCGGACACTACCCGTGCGTGTCGTGGACGCTGACGATATTACCGTACTCCAACTCGCATTGGTCGAGAACTTGCAGCGTGAGGACTTGAATCCGCTCGAAGAAGCGGAGGGGTATCAACTGCTCGCAAGTAAATTCGATATGACACAGGAA
>JAISLG010000119.1 GCA_031260615.1 Oscillospiraceae bacterium
ATGATATAATATATAGGCAAATTGAATTTTGTACAAGTTTTGTTTGTGTTTACGGCGCCGTGGCCAAGTGGTAAGGCTGAGGTCTGCAAAACCTTTACCCCCGGTCCGAATCCGGGCGGTGCCTCCAATTTTTTGCCGCCGCCGTTTATTGTGCGGCGGCATTTTTTATTATTATCGGGGAGTCGAATGGAAAATAATCTGCAAGTCTTGCTGAGTGACATTATTCACGACAACAACCTCGAAATACTCTACTCCCCCGAGGCGTTGCCTGATGTCTGTATCAAGACCGTTGACGTCAACCGTCCCGGTTTGCAGTTCGCAGGGTATTATGACTATTTTAGCGCGGACAGGCTGCAATTTATCGGCAAGTCCGAAATGTCATACCTCGAAAAATACTCCGCTGAGGAACGCGCCGGAATACTCGACTTGTTCTTCTCCAAAAATATCCCCGCACTCATCGTTGCGCGTGACCTCACCCCCTCAAAGGATTTTATCGGCATTGCGGAAAAATATGAAGTGCCGCTCCTCACCACCAACGATACCACATCAAACGCTATGGCGCGGATTATTGCATACTTAAACGTCAAACTCGCTCCTCGCGTTACCCGTCACGGCGTGTTCGTTGAAATATACGGCGAAGGTGTTTTCATACTCGGCGACAGCGGCGTCGGTAAGTCCGAAACCGCTATCGAACTCGTTAAACGCGGTCACCGCCTCGTTGCCGACGATGCAGTCGAAATTAAAAAAACGGGCGCGCGTACCCTCGTCGGTTCCTCCCCCGATAATATCAAACACTTTATGGAACTCCGCGGTATCGGTATCGTAAACGCTAACAGGCTATTCGGTGTCGGCGCGGTCAAAGATGCGGAAAAAGTGGATATGGTCGTGTCACTCGAACTTTGGGACCCTGCCAAAATATACGACCGTATGGGTATGGATAACCATTACATCTCAATCCTCGGCGTGCGTGTGCCGCATATTACTGTACCCGTTAAGCCCGGGCGTAACCTCGCCGTTATACTCGAAGTCGCCGCTATGAATAACCGCCAAAAGAAAATGGGTTACAACGCTGCTCAGGAACTCCTCGATAACTTAGGTTTGACTATGGGCAGTGAAGATATTGTTACCGAATGGGATTGAATAAATTACAGGATTATACAAAAGTGGTTGAATTATCATTAGCCGCGAATACCGACAACCTCGATACTTTCCTTGAATTTATCGAGTCTAACTTTGGGGATTTATCGGTCGCGGCACAGACAAAATTGCTAACCGCCGCTGATGAAATATTCGTGAATATTTGCAACTACGCGTATGTTCCGCGCACGGGCAATGTTATTATACGCGTGTTGGCTGAACACGTTGTGGATGATAAAACTATGTTCACTGTCGAGTTTGAAGACGGAGGCGTGCCTTATAATCCGCTCGAAAAAGCCGACCCAGATACCTCCCTCCCAGCCGATGAGCGTAGTGAGGGCGGCTTGGGTATCTTTCTTACAAAAAAACTGATGGATAACGTGGAATATCGTCGCGAGGGAAACAAGAACATTCTCAAAATTTCCAAGGGGTTATGATAACCCCCGTGAAAATAATTTTGCATACGGAAATACTGCGAAATGAATCGAACCACCCATAAATTCGCCGTATTGCTCGGCGCGTTTTTTTTAACCGCGTGTTGTATTTTTCTGACTGCCTGCGGTAAATCCCCCGAACAGCCCGTTCCGCTCGACACGGGCTGGCATACGCTTGCCGACAGAAACGGCAACAACGCGGAATACGCCGACTACACAGGGATTAACATTATTCCGCTGACTGAGCAAATAGCGCAAATAGCGCAAATAGAGCAACCGGAAACAATGTTCGATACGGACACATATATTGAATACTCAGACGACACCGCAGAAATACCCGACATACAAAACACAACCGCGAAACAAGCAATATCCGAGCAAATCCACGTTATTACGACTACCCCGACACAACCAACCGCTACTACACCCAAAACCACGACGACTACCGCGAAACCGCCGCCCCCTAAAATAGTACGCGCGGATTACACCGAAGTCGCCGACATAGCCGACGGGCGCAAGCAATACGACAAAGCCGCCCCGAAAAATTACATCACAACCGCCGCCATTACCGCGCTGAACAACAACACAAAGATAGCGTATGTTTCCGCGGCAAGCAAGACGAAGACATACCACTTCGACCGCAACTGCTCGAATATGACTGCTGTCATTGCCTGCACTGTTGCGGAAGCCGAAGCTATTGGCGCGGCTAAATGCAAGAAAGAATAAAAGCAAAAAAGAATAATAGAAAGAATAATAGACAGGCAACACGAGGGGCAACAGAGGTTTGTATTTTGATTGTTAGGATATAAATATGATAACCGTAAATGTGAACTGTTCCAAAAAGTATTCTGTCTTTGTCGGTGCCGGTCTGCTCGACAATCTCCCCCTCCCCGATGAGGTAATACACGGCAAAAAAGCCGCTGTTATTACCGACAGCAATGTCGCGCCGCACTATCTTGCCCGTATGGTTGCCGCGCTGAGGGCAAAGGGCGCGGAAAATGTTTATACATTTACCATACCGCCCGGGGAGAATAGCAAGTCCTTGCAGTACCTTGGGCAGATACTCGAATTTCTCGCGCATAAGCGGATAACACGGTCGGATACGCTTGTCGCGCTCGGTGGCGGAGTTGTCGGGGATATTACGGGGTTCGCCGCCGGAGTGTATTTGCGTGGCATCGAGTTTATACAGATACCTACCACAATACTCGCCGCCGTCGATAGTTCGGTCGGGGGCAAAACCGCTGTTAATCTCTCCGCGGGGAAAAACCTTGCAGGTGTGTTCAAACAACCCTCTGCTGTCGTATGCGATACCGATTTGTTCGATACACTCTCCGATACCAACTACGCGAGCGGTGTCGCCGAGGCTATCAAATACGGGATTATCCGCGATAAGGAACTGTTCGCCGATATTGCCGCCGTACCCAAACGGGGGATTACCGCCGAGATTATCGCGCGTTGTGTGCAGATAAAAGCCGATATAGTAGCCGAGGACGAATACGATAAGGGTGAACGTCAACTACTCAACTTCGGGCATACTATCGGACACGCGCTCGAAACCCTGTCCGAATACGCAATACCCCACGGATACGCGATTGCGTCGGGTATGCTTATTATGACGAATATCGCTGAGTCAATCAAATACTGCACCGAACCGTTTTACTATAAACTGCGTAACGCGCTTCGCGATAAGGGGCTTATAATAGACTCCCCATTCCCGTCCGACGACCTCTATAATGCCGCGCTGAGCGATAAAAAACGCTCGGGTGGAAATATCACACTCGTACTGCCCAAACAACTCGGTGAATGTTCGCTTGAAACATACCCGACAGAAGAATTTAAGAAATTGCTGGACGCGTAACCACAAGAGGATAACCGATTAAACAATTCAAAAAAACACTCGCCTTTGCCGGCGATTCGGCTCAAACTTATATAAGGCGGCTTAACTGGGTTTTGTTGCTCCTGTGCGTACTCCTCTGCGCGGGGAGCGTATTCCTGTTGAAGAATATGTTTGAGAATGGGGTGACGGAGGAGATTACAGCGCGGCATTACAAAATACAGACGATTACGTCACTTGTCGGAGTAGTGTTCGCGCTTATACTCGCCGCGCTCGACTACAAGAAAATTGCAAAGATATGGTTTATCTTCGCGCCGTTCGCGCTGATATTACAAGGATTGCTGTTCACGTCACTCGGCAAATCCGTGAACGCCGCCGACGACATAGGCTGGCTTAACCTCGGCTTCACTACCATACAGCCCTCGGAACTCTTAAAGACGGCGTTTATCGTAACATTCGCACTGCACCTATCCAAACTCGGACCGAAAATAAACAATGTGTTCCACCTTGTATTAGTCGGTATCCACGGTATGATACCCACGGGTTTGGTAATGCTACAAGGTGACGACGGGACGTGCTTGGTATTCCTCGGCGTGTTTTTGATTATGCTGTTTGCGGCGGGGCTGTGGTGGCGATATGTTGCGATAATCGCCGCGTTGATACCCGTTGGCGCGTTCGTTATGTGGACGTATGTTATGAAGTCGTTTCAGAAACTGCGGTTCTTGGTTGTGTACGACAAGGCTACACAAGAGGCAGAGGCTCGGGGACTGTACTATCAGCAATTATACGCACTACGCGCGCTTGGTTCGGGGGAGATGACGGGTAAGGGATTGGACGGGCAAGGTTACACATACATTCCCGTAGTGGAAAGTGACTTCATATACGCGTATGTCGGTATGACACTCGGATTTATCGGCTGTATTGCGGTTGCGGCGGTTATACTACTAATATGCGGTGGGCTTATCCGTGTATCGTTCGCCTCAAAAGACGACCTCGGCAAACTAATATGCGTGGGTGTGTTCGCAGTGATATTTGTACACTCGGTTATCAACATAGGTATGGTACTCTCGGTTGTTCCCGTAGTGGGTATCCCACTGCCGTTCATAAGCGCGGGTGGGACACAGACCCTTGCATTGTTCCTCGACATAGGGCTTGTATTGTCGGTTTACTCGCATAGGTACACGAAACGAAAACATATGTTCTACGAGGAGAACGACAAGGCGGTAAACTTCCGTATATAGCCCATTCAGACATAGGCTATTACGGCAAATAAATAAACGGTAAAAAACAATGCGTTACAAAGGTATCTCCAAACTAATATCCGAAACGCTGTTCGAGGCGGAGAATAATCGGTTGTCCGCGCCCGTGCTTGCCGCGCGGCTCACTGTGTTCCGACACGAACGTGCAGTGCATCTTTGTATTACACTTGCGTTCGCCACTTGGACGATTATTTGCTATGCGTTCCTCGCCGCGTTTGAAACATTCGCGTTACTCCCTGCCGCCATACTCATTACCATTCTAACCGCGTGCTATATCGCGTATTACTTTTTTGTCGAAAACAGTACACAAAAATTACAGGAACTTTACCTTAACCTCTCTGAAAAGGAAATTGAAACAAATGAATAAACTCGGGCTTAATGAAATACGTTCCGCGTACCTCGATTACTTCAAAAGCAAAGGGCATACCGTACTCCAATCCGCTCCGCTCGTGCCGCAAGGGGATAACTCTGTCCTC
>JAISLG010000114.1 GCA_031260615.1 Oscillospiraceae bacterium
GCGCCGCGCTGAAGAGTTGTTCGTTCATGTTCATCATTTCACCTCACCATTTACCATCTTAGCACAATATGGTGCATACGTCAAAAGTGAGGTTACCCACTCGATTTAGCGAAGAGCCATAAATATATTTCACCCACATTTGATTGCCCTCTTCTGGGCTTTGAAGTCGATGACACAATCTGTTATGACATACAAATGGTATGCGGCAGATATATCAATGAGAGTATTCTGTCCGAATACGAGGACGAAAGTATTGTTATCAAACTCGACCGCGACCGTGCGGAGGAGTTGTGCCCGTATTGCCAGTTTAATCAGTTGATGACACCGATTGTTAAGGATATTACCCCCGTCCGCACAGACAGGGTACTCGCGTAATGGACTTCGACAGGGTAAACGAAAAAATACGGGTATTGATTAAACTCGGTATCACAAAGCCGTCTATCGGGGTTGCTGTGAAGGCAATGCCCGTTAAAATTGCGGACTATAATCGTCACGCAAAAAGACATGGTGTAACCTTGGAGGAAGCCCAACGATTTGTGGATACCGCCGTGATAATGCTGTATCAAGAAAACGGCGAACGGTATATGTACTTGTCTTTGGACGGTTCGGCAATCATTTTGGTTGAAAACAATAACTGTATTTGTTCTTACGGAAAAAATAAATTCGACCCGTCTATAAAAGCAATTTTGGAGATTATTAAAAATGAACGAGAATAAACCGCTCGACTACTCCGATTACAAAGAGTATAACCGCAAGAATAATATCCCGATGTTTTATTGTCCGCTTTTGACTTTTGAAGTTGACGATTCTGTTTGCTATGACATACAAATGGTGCGTGACGGGTTTATCAACGAAAGTATATTGGACGACTACGAGGAACAAGAGGGGTTTGTATTAACACTCGACCGCAACCGTGCGGAGGAGTTGTGCCCGTATTGCCAGTTTAACCAACTTACAGGTCCGATAGGTAAATCGCAGGATATTACCCCCGTCCGCACAGACAGGGTACTCGCGTAACCCTACCCAAGTACAAACCCAAGTACAAAGCCCACCCACTGCGATACAGTGGGTGGGCTTTGTATAGTTATACAATACCAACCGCGTAACCTTACGATGTGTGCAATATGCGTATTTGAATATACACTACATCAAGTATATCCACACTCCCGTCACTCGCCTCGTAATTGTCCACGTCCGATTGGTACAAATAATCCGACGCAAGTTCTTCCGCCGAAAGGCTATGCCCTGCAAGTACCTTTTTGAGAGTAATCAAATCCTTCAACAGATACGGTGTTCCGTTGCCGTCTACATCGCCTTTAAGCCAACCTGATGGCGGCGCGGTCATCGTTGAAGTTGCTGCCGTTTCCTTTGTAGTGCGGCTTGCTGTCGTGCGCGTTGCCTTGCTTGTGTCGTCGTTTGTGTCGCTTGGTTCGGTTGTGTCGTCAGTATTGCTCGGTTCTTCCGTTTCGGTTGTTTCTTTCGGTTCTTCCGTCACGTTCGTGTCAATATAAAAATAATCCGTTTCGTATACAAAACCCGCGTCTATCAATCCAACCTCGGATAGACTGCCCTCGTATACCCAGAAGATTATGCGGTCAGAATTCACAAAGATATTCTGTGTGAATACAAACGCACTCTCGGGTAATGTGACATTGATTAGATTCTTGTTGTTCGTAAACGCAAAATCCGCAATTTGTGTCACCCCGTCGGGAACAGTGTAGTCCACACCCGACGCGTTCGGCAAATATTTGAGTAACGTCGTGGGGAACGGTGAAGGGGCGGAATCCTCGCCGATATAGCCTTTTGAATACAACGCGTTGCCGTCAGACCAATACCAACGGCTGTCGTCCGCAACCGCTAAGGTTTTAAGTGTGAATAATGTGCTGAATACTCCCGTGTCAATATATTCGACGTTTGACGGTATGGACAGCGTTTCAATACCCGTACCCGTAAACGCATTGCCGCTTATCCCAACAAGCGGTATCCCGTCTATCTCATCGGGTAATTCCACGTCCGTACTCGCACCCAGATACTTCGTAAGAACCGCTCCGCCCTTGTTATCATCAACGGTATACTCGAAATCTTCGTATGTATCCGCCGTTGATGCAAAGAAACCCATTGGTACCGATAACGCGACTGTACTCGAAAGCAAAAGCGCGGATGCTAAAACCGCGGCGAGTTTGGTTTTCTTCATTGGTCCCTCTTTAAGTTTATTAGTTTATTAGTTTATAAAATATATTATTGTTAACGGAAAAATTGAATTAGCGGTTGAAAAAACTGCACGGATTATTTATAATCTACATTATAATGTCTGAACGAAGGTTTGTCTATACAGTAATGAAAATTTTTTTTGGAAATGTTTCGGGGGGATTAAGGTTGATTGTCTGTGCCGTGTTTACGGTTACGGCATTATTCGGGTCGGGGCAGTTTCGGTTTGAATCGGACGCGCTGTTTTCGCTACCGTCCGATTTAACTGTTTTTTCCGAGGCTGTGTATCTTGTCAATACCGACACTGATATAGTAGTCTACGAAAAGAACCCTTATGAAAAGCAATACCCCGCGTCCGTCACCAAAATAATGACGGCGATTGTCGTACTCGAAAATACGTCCGACTTAAACGTACTCGCGGAGGTTACTACACGGGCAACAGATGAGTTCTGGCTCGGCGACCCGAATAAAGAGGGCGCAAGTAACGCCGCGCTTATCGCGGGGCAGGATATAACTTATGAGGCGTTGTTATATGGGTTACTGCTCCCATCCGCTTGCGATGCCGCGAATGCGCTCGCAATCAATGTCGCCGGGGACGTGCCGACATTCGTCAAGATGATGAATGCCAAAGCCGAGGAACTCGGTTGCATAAATACACATTTCAGCAACGCGCACGGATTGTTCGAGGAGGAGAATTATTCCTGTGCTTATGACATATACCTGATATCCAAATACGCTATGTATGATATGCCCGAACGCGCGAAGTTCAACGAGATTGTCAGCGCGGAGGAATATCAGTTCCCCGCGAATAAGTCCAATCCGAGCGGATACAAAAAGTACAATACAAATAATTTGATAATCCCACCCGACCAATACACGGAAAACGAGTATTATTACGAATACGCGACTGGTGTCAAGACGGGTTCATTCGGGGAGATATACCGCAAGAATGAGGCGCCTGGCAAGTGGGAAAAATCCTCGGGATACGCGTTCTTGGTAAGCACGGCGACTAAGAGTGTAACCAATGATATACGGTATAACTATATCTGCGTATCCCTCGGCGCACCGTACTATGTTTTGGAGGGGGATACAAAGGAAAAGGTCGGCAAGAAAGCGCATTATTCATTCCGCGACCACATCAACCTGTATGAATGGGCATTCTCGACAATATTATACAAGACGGTACTGACGAAGGAAGCACCCGTAACGGACGTTAAAATAGTAAATGGTGACGGCGTGGACATATTGCAGTTGTTACCGATAATGGATTTCGCTACACTACTCCCGGCGAGCGCGGACATTACCGCCGTGCAAAAAAAGGTAACACAAAAACTTGACCCCGTTGACGCCCCCGTAACGAAAGGGGAAATTCTCGGACGGGTACAGATACTGTTAGGGGGCGAGGTATTAACAGAGATAGACCTTGTAGCGGCAGGCGACGTACCAAAGTCGCAGACAGTAGCAATCAAGGAACAGGCAAAGACAATACTCCACAATGTACTTGGCTCGAAGCAACTGTTCGCGCTGATAATCGTCTTAGTAATGTTATGTATAGGGCTTGCGGTATTAAAGGCGTTATCATATCGCCGTGCGCGAGCGGCGCGGCGTTTCGCGGCTAAGGCAAAGCGCGATAAGGGTTTCATCGACAACTACGACGACTAAGCGGCAAGGCAACAGGCAACAGGCAACAGGCATAGGCAACAGGCATAGGCAACAGGCATAGGCAACAGGCATAGGCAACAGGCATAGGCAACAGGCAACAGGCAAGCCAACCAAGGCAAAGAGGGGCAAC
>JAISLG010000059.1 GCA_031260615.1 Oscillospiraceae bacterium
TAACTATCACCTTAGGATTAGGGTATGATGCCCCCCCCCCCTCAACTAAGCAAAAACACTGCAAACGCTGTAATCAATGCCGCAAGCAAGAACACCCCCGCGGCGATAAAGTAATACAGCGGATACCCGAACACGCCGCCAGATATTTCAAACACCCCTTTTAATAACATACCCGCAGTCGCGCAAGCAACTGCACTCCCAAGTAAATTAACGGCAGGGCGCGGTCGTATAAAAGTCGAGCATATTCCACCCACGAGTGATGGCAAAAAACATAATGCCATTGCCCACGAAAATACCCCGTGTGAAAATAATAAATATATTTGCGACACCGCAACCAAAACAACGGCGGCTATAATGTATGACACAATGTGCCGCATTATGCGGTTTTGCTTTTTCGTGTCGCGGCTGTTCCAGTTTGTATTATTCATAACCAATATATATACTGTCGCTTATCGCCCTTTCTGCAATTTTGCTTCCGTCCGTTGTCGGCTTATTTACCAACTTTCCGTTGAATACCATTGTAGCCGAGCCGCCCCCGTCAAGGTTGAATGCAGCGGTTGCGCCGAGGTTTGCGAATACCTCCGCAAGGTCGTATATTTTGAGTCCCTTGCTTGCCGTTGTCCGCCCGTCCGCAACAACAAATACATAGTGTAACGGCTCGATTATCCCGACGGCACAACGCGGATTTGCACCCGATATGTCCTTTTTATTCCCGTTAATTGCCTTTTCCACGCATATTTTCCCGTTTTCAATGAGTATCGGTCCGAAGTTCAGGACTTGCCAACTGTTGGCATAATCCGCCCCCGTGGGCAAGAACGAAAATGTGCCGTCATAGTTTATGGATAAGGATGAGTAATACCCGGCAGTGTCGCGGTATAATGTGCCGTTCCGCAAAACCGTACCAGCATTGTCAAACCCGTAATAGTCGCCGCTAACCGCGAACAATGCGTTATGCGCCGCCGACATTTTGGTAGTGGTTTGGGTTACGCCCTTGCCGTAAGTGTTTTTTGCGAATGCCGTTTTTAGATATTCGAGGGAACTCAGTTTCACGTCCGCAATGTAAATGTCTGTGTTGTATTCGTGTATTTTGCTGATTGTGATTTGAATATCATTGTCCGAATATACTTTCGGGAAGTCCGCGTTTGCGCTTGCAGTAGTTTTAGCGGCGGTTGTCGCGATTGCAGTAGTCGTAGATGAAGCAGACTCGGTACTGCCTGTGCCTGTGTCTGTGTCAATATCTGTGCTGATACTGCCCGTTTTTATTTCCGTGGTTACGGGTTCGGTTGCGAGTGTAGCGGTTTCGGTGGATTTTGTCGCGAATGTTTGGTTCGTTGAATATCCGCCGCTGTCGTCGGGAACAACCGCGTACGACTTCGGGAATACATAGGCATCAAGTAATGTAAGCGTTATACACGCCGCGAGTATTCCGCTGAACACGGCGGCGTATCGGTACGGTTTGCGAAAAAATTTTTTCATATTATTTATTCAAGACTGATTGTAGTTTTTCAAACGAGAATTTCATTTCATTATTTTGTTTTTTAATTCACACACGACACATTCCCATCCGTCGTGTTCACGCACCTCGACAATATCAAATGCTCCCTCGAACGCGGCTTTAACCGCACCGAGCCGCTCGGTGATAATCCCCGACAATATCAATTTGCCGTTCGGGGCAAGCAAATTCGGCAACAGCGGCGACATAGCAATCAATACCTCCGCCATAATATTCGCGCAGACTATATTATACACCCCGTTCTCGCGTATAGTTTCGTAAAGCGCGGTGTCCGCGAGTATATCCCCCGAATACACGGTGGGGGAGAGGTCGGGGCAGTTAAGAGCAATGTTTTCTTTTGCGGTTTCGAGTGCAATATCGGATATATCGGCGATTGCGGCGTTTATATTATCGGATACGAGGGCGGCGGCGATTGTGAGTATACCGCTGCCCGTGCCGAGGTCGAGGAATTTATTGCCCGTTGCGGACGGAAAGTATTTTTCGATTGCGGCGATACAGAGTGAAGTAGTGGCGTGTTGCCCCGTGCCGAACGCATTCCCGGGGTCGATGCGTATTATACGTCGGGTGGTATCGGGTACTTCCTCCCACGAGGGGACAACATAGAAATTATCACCCACAGTGAACGGTTTGAAATACTGTTTCCAGTTATCCTCCCAATCGGCACTGTCAACGGTTTCGGTTTCAATAAACGGGTGTCCGTACTCGGTGAATACACCCGAATACTTATCAAGTTCACTCAACCCCTCGATATAAAACTCAATGGTAGTATCGGCAGTTTTGAGGTAGTCGAGCGACTCATCGGCGTAATCCCACCTTGGTTGCTCGGGCGAATGTTCCAAAAACTGAATAAAGTCATTCTTATCGGTAATTTGGAAACCGCTTGCGCCGCACTCTTGGAGCGCATCGCAGAGCGACTCGACATACTGCGTTTCGGTGTACACCTTGACACGAACCCATACCATAACAGACAACTCCTATATTAACACAGCTAACGCACACAATCTAACGCACACACAACAAACACCCAACATCAACCACATCTAACGCACACACAACAAAACATCTACGCGCACGACAACCACACACAACAATACGCGGCAACAAACTATACTAAATCTGTTACCAGCATATCATATCAGGGAAACAATACCAAACCGTACTAAAACAAGCGCGGCATAAACCGCGCTGTTTTAATTACCTCAGTAAGTAGCGAATCAATCGTTGAAACCAGACTCGACAAGTTGTACGAGTCCATCGATTGCAGCCTGCTCGTCCGAACCATCTGCACGGATAGTAATTTTAGTACCGCCTGTTACACCCAATGAGAGTATACCTAATAAACTCTTGGCATTAACTCGGCGTTCCTCTTTTTCGACCCATATCGAGGACTTGAATTCGTTTGCCTTTTGAATGAAAAAAGTCGCGGGACGTGCGTGTAAACCAATCTCGTTTTTTATTTCGACTTCGGCTACTTGCATTATTACCTCCGAGCTCGGAAAAGCTCTTTAATACATTTTTTTGGACAACCCAAATTATTTATTACGGAAAAGTAAACATATTATAGTCAACTCGGACACCCGTGTCAACACCAAACCTCTGTTTTGGAAATATTGTACAATTTCACCCGAAATTTCAAGGTGTGTTTGTGACTTTTGTCAATAGGACTCTCGACTGCTTGAATATATCCCATATTTATATATAATAGACGGTATGATACTAAAAAATATTTACAACAGTTTCTTTGCGGAGTATAAAACACCGTTCGGGGCGGTGCGAGTGGGGGAAACTGTTACCTTCCGTCTGTGTTTCCCCACCTACCTCAAAATTGCTGAGCCGTCACTCGCCGTGTTCAAGCCCGGGAGTAAGTGTGAATATATCAACTTCGAGTTCGAGGCGAATGAATCCCCCAACGACGTATTAGACGTGTTCGAGCCGAATTTGCCCGTACCCATCGCCGCCACCGTAACCAAGGAAAAAAAAGACATCGCCAAGGAAAATCCAAAAAACAATGCCAATACGGGTTCGGCGTTCGCTATCTATAAATGCGAGTATTCCCCCGATACAAGCGGGATATATGAGTACTGTTTCAGTGTCCTCAAAGATGGGACAAAGACCGAGATTAAACGCAAGGGTGCATCAATCGGCGCGTATGACGGCACGGAGTTATTCCAACTCACCGTGTTCGCCGCCGATTACAATACCCCCGATTGGCTTAAAGGCGGCGTAATGTATCAGATATTCCCCGACCGCTTCGCAAAATATATCCCGTCGGGTGATGAGGATTATTCGCCAACCGCCTGCCCCTCCGACCGTATCGTCCATATAACTTGGAACGATACCCCGAAATGGTACCCCGACCCTGAC
>JAISLG010000142.1 GCA_031260615.1 Oscillospiraceae bacterium
TATCGCACCGCCGAGTATGTGACCACTCGATGCGCCGCCCATTAACGGGAAATTCAGTGTCTGTGCCGCGAAAACCGCCGCAACAGCGGCGAAACTACCAAACCCGTATCGGCTTTTCCCCGTCAAAAGCCCCGTACTAAGCCGCGATTTGCCTTTGCTATCGGACAAAGCGGACCTAACCGCAAATCCTGCGCCTCCCGTGGACAACGCGTACAAAGCGGCGGATACGCCGACCGTGAGTAATCCTGTTTGAATGTGCATAATGTTTCCTTTTTACCAAAAATTTTGCGAGTAGACAAGTAGAGTGGTGTCTATTTTTGTTCGTTTGCCAGAGTCCGTAGCCTGTATGTCGGTATCCCCGATATATCCGCAATTTCCGCGAGCGACTGATATTCGGGTTTTTGTTTCGCGAATCCGTATCCCTTACCTATTTTTATGGCAACCGCCCCATATTCCGTGTCCGTGTCTGTCGTTTCGCGGAGTAATACGCGTCGCCGCTCCGTCTTGATACGCACCCCGAAAGTAGTCGTGTATTTGAGTATCAGCGCGGCGAATTCCTTTTCGCGGTTTAACGCGCACAGCACCGATAACATAACACCCGGGCGATTTTTCTTCATATAAATGGGAGTAGTCCACACGTCATACGCGCCTGATTTAAGGAGCGTTTCGGTTGCGTAAGCGATGTCCTCGCCAGTCATATCGTCGAGGTTACAAGACAATTCGGCAACCTCGTCCGTCAATTCACTCTCCGAGCCAACCGCGCCGTTATCGGACAAATCCGAGTTTTCACCCGTATCGGAGGTGTCAGAGAGATACACGGTAAGTACATTAGGGCGCGAAAATTTCTTTGTCCCTGTTCCGACACTTTTTTTCGGCAACGAAGTGACATTCTCGCCAAATTCGTCTGTAAATTCGTCCACAAAATACCGTATTAGTGCCGCGCCTGTCGGAGTGGTAAGTTCGCCCTCAATATCCCCGACAACGGTCAGTATTTCGTGACCCGCGTCCTCAATAATTGCCTTAGTTGCGGGCGCGGGTACGGGTAAAACCCCGTGTGCGCAATTTACTGTCCCGAACCCTGTCACAAGCGGCGAACATACAATCAAATCGGGTGCAATGAGTTCGAGCGCGTATAATGTTGCGGTGATGTCCGCGAGCGCGTCAATATCGCCCACTTCGTGTAAATGCACCTTATCTATCGGCATACTATGCACTTTACTCTCGGCGGCGATAATACTTTCATACACAAGCCCGATATCGCGTTTCACTACTTCGGGCAAGTTAAGCGAGGCAATCCGCTCGGTAATTGTCCCGAAATTTGTATGTTGGTGTTCGTGTTGGTGTTCGTGGTCGAGTTCAAGTTCGTGTTCTTGAATGCCGCCCACAAAGACATTAAAATGCTTGCCCGCGACACCCTGAGATTTATCGTCAGCGAACACACATTTTGCACCCTCGATACTTTCAAGAGCGGTATGCAAAGAACCGCGCTGAGTTGCGTTTAACAGTCCGTACAGTGCGGCGGCGAGCATATCCCCCGCCGCTCCTGTTTTGCAGTCGATATATAATGTTTTCAAATTTTATCCTGCTCAATTATGTGACAACCAAGGAATAAACTCTTACTTGCGCCCGAAAAGGCGGAGCAGACGGAGGAAGATATTGATGAAGTCGAGGTAGAGAGCCAACGCGCCGATGACGGTAACTTTATTTGCCCCTTCGGCAGTAGTCGCCGCCTGTAAATTCGCTTTAATTTTCTGCGTATCATAGGCAGTCAAGCCGATAAATATCAGCAAACCGACAACGGTTATACCGAAGTCGAGCATTGAACTGTCGAGGATAAGGAAATTCACGATAGAGGCGATTATTATGCCGACCAAACCCATTATGAGGAAACCGCCCATAGTGGTCAAGTCTTTTTTTGTAGTGCCGCCGATAACCGCCATTGCTCCGAACATCAACGCGGTACTGAGGAATGCGCCTGCGACGGACGCGCCCGAATAGGCGAGCAAAATAAATGACAACGTAAGCCCATTTAACGCGGAATACGCGAGGAAGATAAACAATGCGGCGGCGGACGATAGTTTGTTAATCGCGAGGGATATTGTGAAAACGAGAACGAGTTCAGCGACAACCAAGCCCCAATACATACCACTTTCGACGAGGTTCACCATAAAAGAGGTATTCGTCATAGCAACCATTGCGGCAACCGCCGTAATAATCAACCCTGCGAACATATACCCGAACACACCGCTCATTATCTGTGCGAAGTGTCCGATGTAACTTTGTGCTGGGTTACCGTCGTACCGACCGCCTGGCGCGTATTGCGGTTGGGGAGTGCCGTAATTGGCGTAACCGGGAGGTGGCGCGGTAGTGGTATCCGCGTAGCCCGTGTTAGCATTATTGTTTTGCGCGAACATTGCACCGCCGTATTGCTGTGCTTGCGGAGTGGGGATACCCGTACTGTATCCCGCGGGTTGCGTACGCGGCGTGGACGGGGGCGTAGCGGTCGGTGTAGGACCCGTGCCGCTTAGATTTATTGTAGATTGATAATTCGGGTTGCTATACGGATTGTTTCCGTTGTTATTCATATATAATACTCCTTGGTTTATTTTTCAAAGGTTAAACTATTTATTTTATGGGCTTGGTAACCTGCACCGAAACCGTTACCGATATTGACGACAGAAATGCCAGGGGCGCACGAGTTCAGCATAGCGAGTAGAGCGGCGTAACCATTTTTACCCGTCCCGTAGCCGACAGGCGACGGAAGTGCGATAACGGGCGCAGAAACTAACCCACCGACTACACTTGGTAACGCACCCTCGAACCCGGCGACGGCGATAATGACATTCGCTTTCCGAATCTCATCAATATTACTGAGCAACCGGTGCAATCCCGCAATCCCGATGTCGTAGAAACGCGACACATTACTACCGAGCAACTCAGCGATAACCGCCGCCTCATCGGCAACGCGAACATCAGACGTACCCGCGCAAAGGACAGCGACATTGCCGTAACGCGGCACGGGTTGGTACGAAACGACACCGATACGCGCGGTATCAAAATACTTTAACGTATCAGTAGTATTATCGGCTTCTTTCTGTGAAAATAAAGACTGTTCCAAAAATTTCGCTTTATTTTCGGACAACCGCGTAACAATGATATTCTTACACTGATGATGTAGCATTTCGCTGACGATACAGGCAATTTGTTCTTTCGATTTCCCCTCGCCGTAAATCACCTCGGGAACGCCGCACCGCGTTGCGCGGTCAAAATCAATCGCAATATCCATATTATAATTATATATAGGGTTGATATATTTGCAAGGGGTATGTGTGAATAGTCGAAAAAAATGTTTTCCGAAACAGAATATCCGCCATTATAAGGGTTGCCTTTATTCCTTGTCCTGTTTCTTCTTGCCCACGAATTCCTCGGGAATATGCAGTTTAATCTTCTCCACCCTATTCCCATTCATAGCAATAATTTCTGCCGAGAAGTTCTCGAACTCATACTCATCGTTTGTTTCGGGGATTTTGCCGACGTATTCAAGTATCACGCCGCTCACAGTCACGCTGTCGCCCGTTAATTTGAAATCTGTCCGACCCGTTTTTTTCGCGAAACGGCGGTTAAACTCATTTTTCGACATCTGACCGCTGACGTCCACTACTGTTTCATTTTCCTTTTGCATAACCGAGAATTTCGCAACGCCCGCTTTTTCCTGTACTGTATCGCTTTCGTCCCATATCTCCCCAACGAGTTCCTCCATAATGTCCTCCAAGGTTACAATACCGAGCGTACCCCCGTATTGGTCGGCAACTACCGCGAGGTGATTTTTCGCCTTTTGCATAGCGCGGAAAACTTCCGATATTTTTTTGTTTTCGGGGACGAATAAGGGGTGGGTTACGTCCTCGGTATCCCATTTTGTATCGTTTGACACATTCGCGCTTTTGATGAAATCCTTGATATTCAAAACGCCGATAATATTGTCGATTGTACCCTCGTAAACGGGCAAACGCGAGTATTGTTCAGCCGTGAACAACTCGAATATCTTTTCCGCACTTTCGGTGCGTTCCACAGCCGCGATATTGACACGCGGCGTAATAATTTCCTTTACGCTTGTTTCGTCGAACCGAAGTGCGGATTTCACGAGAACGCTCTCGTTTTCTTCGAGTACGCCCTCCGCCTCGATTTCGTCCACGAGGGAATACACTTCGTCCTCCGTCATACTTGCTTTTTCGACATTACCCGACACGATGAGTGATATTACTTTTTGGAACAGGGAGAAAAACGCGGAGGGCGGCGTTAAGATAAACGCCAAGAACCGCACTAATGCGGCGAACAGGCAGCAGCATTTTTCGGGAGCGACACGCGCGATTGTTTTCGGTAGAATTTCGCCGAATGTGATGACGACAAACGTGACAATAGCGGTAGATATTAGCGCACCGTACTTGTCGGCGACGGTTTTGGGCAAATATTCCATAGCCGTGACGGCGGCGATGGAGGATATAGTCAGGTTTACGATATTATTGCCGATTAAGAGGGTAGATATGAGTTTATCGTAGTTCCCGAGTAGTTTTAAGGACATTTGCGCACCCGATTTGTGGTCGTATTCGGCGAGGTGTTTCACGCGTATTTTATTCGCGCTTGTGAAGGCAGTTTCCGCCGCGCTGAAAAACGCCGACGCTACGACGAGGGCAACGCATATTATGATTGATAGATACATAGAGTGTATTATATACTATGTGTGGGAGATTTGCAATATGTTTGGGCGAGGAAACGGGACAAAAAAACGTGGCATTACCGTATTATTGCGATTCATACACCTTTGCGGCAATATCCGCCGCATCTGCCGCCGACTCCCCGTAGTAATCCGCGCCGATAGTTGTCGCATAATCGGCGGTTACAACCGCACCCCCGACCATAATCCGCACATCGGGGAGTTCCGCTTTGAGGAGCGCAACAGTATCCTCCATTGCGCCGAGAGTAGTCGTCATTAAACCCGATAATCCGACTAATTTCGCACCCGTATCACGCGCCGATTGCAGTATAGTTGTCGGCGTAACGGACTTGCCGAGGTCGATTATATCGTACCCATAACTCTGCAAAATCACCTTGACAATATTTTTTCCAATGTCGTGAATATCCCCTTTCACGGTCGCGAGGATTATCTTGTGACCCACAGTTTCCCCGACAACTATGCGTGATTTCAGCACATCGAAACACGCGCTTGCCGCCTCCGCCGAGAGTATGAGTGACGGCAAAAACACTTCTTGTCGCCCGAATCGCACCCCTTGCGTATTCAGCGCGGGGATTAAAAAGTCGTCCGCTATTTCGAGCGGATTCGACTTATACTTGTCTGATAACAGTTGTGTTGTGAGGACAACCGCGGTATCTTTCTGCCCTCGTATAATGAAATCAATCAAATTGTCGTTATCGGTCGAAGTAGCGGTGGTGACGAGCGTATTCAAATTCGCGTATCGGGTGGTGTAGTAATCCAACCCTCCGTCCGCCCCCGACAATACCGCATAGGCATCGAACGCGGGCTTGATATTGTCCGACATCGGGTTAATAATCGCAAAGTCTAAACCGTAGTTTAATGCAAGAGTCAAAAACGCGGCAGTGATATGCTCACGAGCGGGCAACCCGAACGAAATATTCGACACACCGAGAATAGTCTTGACACCGAGTTCGCGCTTAACCAAGGCAATACTGTCGAGCGTGACACGCGCGTTATCGCCTGATGCAACCGCCATTGTGAGGCAATCAATGATAACATTTTCGCGTGCAATACCGTGCAGTTCGGCGGTTTCGACAATTTTGCGCGCAATATCAAGCCGTCCCTTAGCGGTAGCGGGTATTCCTTGGTTGTCGAGGCACAGCCCGACAACAGCGGCACCATACGCCTTAACTATCGGCAAAATCCGTGCTAATGTATCGGGTTCGCCGTTCACGGAGTTGACAATTGCTTTGCCCTCGTAAACGCGGAGTGCCGCGCCGAGCACATTCGGGTCATTGCTATCGGGCATAAGCGGCAAATTGCATACGCCTTGCACAGCCTTTACGACTGATAACATCGCGGATAATTCGTCCGCGCCCGCGACCCCGACATTGACATCGAGTATTGCGGCACCCGACTTTTCCTGTGCAATCGCCTCGTTGACGGCATACGCGTAGTCTGAAACCTTCAACGCCGCCTTAAACTTTGGTTTGCCGTTCGGGTTAATCCTCTCCCCGACAATCAGCGGTTTATCGGAGGTTATCGTCTTAACGCCCGAGCAAATCCGTAACGCGGGTTGGTAAGGTATTCGTGTCGGTTTTGGTTGCTTTTTCGCGACATTCGACAATTCTTGTATGTGTTCGGGGGTAGTCCCACAGCAACCGCCGAGGAACTTCACACCGATATTCATAAATTCCGTCATCTGTTCCGCGAATTGTGTCGAACCAACGGGGAACAACCCAGTAATGGGGTCTGGCAACCCGGCATTGGGTTTGATATAGACGGGGAGCGGCGACACACGCATCAAAGTTTCCGCACAGGTACGCATAATTCCGCCGTAATCCGCGCCCCCGAAAGAGCAATTTATCCCGAGCGCGTCAATGCCGAGCCCAGTCAAGGTAACGGCGGCACTTTCCATATCATTTCCCGTGAAGGTACGCCCCGTTTCCGTGATAGTGAACGTGCAAATTACAGGTAAGTCGGGGGTTTCTGCCCGCGCCGCGAGGACAGCGGCTTTGGTTTCGAGGACACTCGACATAGTTTCGATAATCACGAGGTCGGCAGACACACCCGACCGCATTATTTCCGCGTAGGCATCGAACGCATCGTCGAATGTCATATCCCCTGACGGTTCAAGCAAGCCGCCGAGAGTTGTGACATCGAGCGCGACAAGTGCAGTATCGGCGACCTCGCGTGCGATAGCAATCGCCTTTTCCACGACCGCGCCGACCGAGTATCCGCTATTCGCGAGTTTGAAACGGTTCGCGCAAAAAGTATTCGCGCACACTATGTCACTTCCAACGTCAACATATCGCGCGGTTACCGCCTTTACGACATCGGGGGCGGTAAAATTTATCACCCCGTTTTCGAGGTCTGTTTCGTATTTCGCTTTGTCCGCGCCGAGGAGTGCGGTAATTAACGTGCCGCTCCCCCCGTCAAGTATCACAAAATCTTTTTCGAGCAACGCGGCGAATTTTTCTCTTTTGGTTTTGGGCATAACAACCTCTTAATTTGAAACTGCCCCCTTATAAGGGGGCAGAACAAAACAAATTCACGGTGGTGGTAGTACAGGTGCGGTAACTGCGGAAACCGCGGTAACTGCGGTTACTGCGGTTATTGCGGTAACTGCGGTTACTGCGGTTATTGCGATAACTGCGGTTACTGCGATAACTGCGGAAACTGTTCGCGGCGACACCGCGCTTAGAACAGGCAACTAAGGAACGCGCAGGTAATATCGAGCAAGCAGAAGACAAGCGCGATAACAATAGCGATTACAAGCCCGATAATACTGACAACAAAGCCCGTATTCGCAAGCCCACCCGGTTTACCTTGCGCCGCGTATTGTTGCCGCGCAATCACGGCGAGTACAAGCCCGATAGCCGCCGACAAAATGCCGAAACGCGGCACGACACCGAGTATCCCGAGAATAACGGAAATAACCGCCAAAATATACGCTGTACCCCCGTCATTCGGATTGTAACCGCCGTTGTTATTGCCGCCACCTTGCGGGAATCCCCCATTCGGGGTTCCGCCAGCGTTAAAATTACCCATAAAAAAATACCTTAAAATATATACTCGATAAGTCAAACCAAAATGTAGTTTACACAATGCGCAAGTGACACATCACTTATCCAAATATCTGATACAACACACCTGCCGCGACCGCCGAGCCGATAACGCCCGCGACATTCGGACCCATAGCGTGCATAAGGAGGTAGTTATTCGGGTTAAACTCCTGCCCAACCTTTTGCGATACACGCGCCGCCATTGGAACGGCGGACACCCCCGCAGAGCCAATCAAGGGGTTGATTTTGCCACCCGTGAACAAGCACATTAGTTTCCCGAAAAGCACACCAGACGCCGTACCTATGCAGAAAGCGATAAGTCCAAGGCAAACAACAACGAGGGTTTTCGGCGAAAGGAAGTTCGATGCAGTAGCGGTTGCGCCGACGGTAAGGCCGAGCATAATCACGACGATATTCATAAGTTCATTACTTGCCGTCTTGACGAGGCGGTCAACAACGCCGCTTTCCTTAAAGAGGTTACCGAGCATAAGGCAACCGACGAGCGGAGTAGCGTCGGGGATTATCGCCGCGACGATAACGGTCACGAAAATCGGGAACAATATCTTTTCACGTTTAGAAACGGGGCGGAGTTGTTCCATTTTGACAAGGCGTTCTTTTTTTGTGGTAAGAGCGCGCATAATCGGGGGTTGGATAAGCGGCACGAGAGCCATATAGGAGTAAGCGGCGACAGCGATTGACCCGAGCATATGGGGAGCAAGTTTATTAGTGAGCCATATAGCGGTAGGTCCATCCGCGCCGCCGATAATTGCGATTGAACTTGCCTCTTCGAGCGTGAATTTAATTGCGTCGATACCGAACAAACTGACAAGGCAAGCGAGAATGAAGGTAGCGAAGATACCGATTTGCGCCGCCGCGCCGAGGAGGAACGAGGACGGACGCGCAATAAGCGGACCGAAGTCGGTCATACAACCGATACCGAGGAAGATAAGCGGAGGGAACACCTGTAATTTAACGCCCATATAGAGTATATCGAGAAATCCGCCCTCGTGTAGGACGTGTCCCGTATCGACATACCAAGCGGCACTGTGCGCGATACCCTCAACGGGTTCGGTGTACATAAAAAATTCAGGGTGAAACATTCCCGACCCGGGGAGATTTGTAAGGCACATACCGAACGCAATCGGGAGGAGGAGGAGCGGCTCGAACCCTTTGACGACCGCGAGATAGATAAGGACGAACGATATAATAATCATTACCCACCAAAGGTTATCGAGTGAAAAGGCAGTAAATGCGCTTGCCTCCCACAAACCTTTCAGGGTTTCGCCTATTTGGTTAAAGACGTTCATTGTTTAAGGTGTTCTCCTGACTAAGTATAAAAATTTACAAATTGATTGCGAGGGGCATATTTTGTGCGATATACTGGTTGCGATATACTGGTTGCGATATAGGGGGTTGCGTATACTGTGTCGTTTTAGGCGCAGGTAGCGACACGCGATTTAGAACGGTTGTGTATTCCGTAACCGACCTGCCATTTCCCAAGCGGAGGGGGCGCGCCGATATTTAGGCGGATTATGCGAACCGCCGTTGTTATTGCCGTTGTTATTGCCGTTGTTACCGTTACCCGCAATGGGGGTAGCGGAGAGAACCGTCCCTTTACCGTCCGTGAACGCGGATATAGCGGCACTTATCGCGGCGATGACCGCGATATTATCGGCTGATTTGGGAGCGGATATGCCCGTGGTGTTTGCCGTAGACTGCGTAATATTCGCGTTAGGCGCGTTATTCAGACTTGGCTCGTTTTTTTTTTCGGCATCATCGGATTTATTACCGCGCGTAGCAATGATGGTAAAAACCTGCATAAAGGCAATCAATATGGTAAGTATGAGGAAAACTATGAGTATCCCTGTGAAAACCACACTGAGGTTAAGCCCCCAATCATCTGACGGGGTGTTGCCTATTTTTCTCGGCGCGTCCTCTATTAAATTGCCTACATTACCGACCGCAAAGGCGAGTTGTGTCGCCGCTAAACTAAAAGCCATAAATACCGCCTAAAACAAATTATATAGTCCGAACGAAAAATTTCGCTTTTTACTAATTACGCTTAAGTATAAACCACAATGTATTTTTTTGCAAGGGGAAATTTAACATTTTGGACACGAAAATTACACAGGTAATACAAACCTAAGCAACCCCCGATATTTATCGGCGGTTGCTTAGGTGGGTAGCAATGTATGAGGGAAAAATCTTTCAAGGCAATCAAGACAATCAAGACAATCAAGACAATTTCCAAACACTGCCAACTTTCACGAATGTCCAATCAAATACTTCATTTTGGTCATTGCTACCACCAACGGTCTTAGCAGACACAGTTTTCTCGTCTGCCTCGATAAAATACAGTTGGTATTCTTTTGCGTAAGTACCGCCTTTCATACTGCCAGTAGTGTATAATTGCCCTTTTTCGTCTGCATAAATTGCGCTTCCAACTCTCCCCTTGAAGTTTTCTAACGTCGATTCTGTGAAATATTTTTCACAGTAATTATTGAATTCTTTCAGCGTAGTTAAGCCCGTTGTCGTGACTTTCCAACATTCAACATCGTTTCCATCAGTGTCTTTGAAAGTCTTGCTGACGCTTTGGTCAAACTTAATCACGCCATTAAAATAATCCTCATACAGATAAATAAAACTATCAAGCAATGTTTTCGCTTGTTCTTCTGTAATTGAGTTTTTTGGGGGGACAACCGTTGTTGGAATTGTTATGGGGATAGTGGTTTCTTCGGTTTCGACAGTTTCTGTTGTTGGGGTAGAGGTTGTCGCGATAGTCGTGGTTTCTACCTCTGTTGTTTCTTCCGGTGCAGTAGCCTCCGAAGAAGTAGCCTCCGAAGAATTAGTCGTGGTTTGCGAGGTTTGCTCATTGCTTTTTTCTTGTTTACACGATGTTACGATTATACAAGATAGCAGTATCAAGGTAAATAATATACGTTTTCTCATAACAATTCTCCCTTAATTAAAGTAATATAATAAAACTGCATCAGGAATGCCGCCTTTACTGCCGTAAGTCCAAGAGTTTTCAAAGTTCACATTGTTTGCATTAGATGTCTTTGTGGAATACGGGTCATAAGCAGTAAATTGACTGTCGTAAATGCTTGTTGCAAAGGTAGAAATACCTGACGTATTATTCGGTTCAGAATTTGATTTACCCTCTGCCTCTGTAATCTCCTCATCATTTTGTTCTGTTATCTCAATAGGGGCTACTATGCCAGCCGGTAAGCCTGCCCCTCTCGGAGTGACAACTGTTCTTGTAGTATTAGTAAAAACCAAGGTGTGTCCATTTATACGAACGGCAATCCCCTCTGGGTTTTGACCTATATAATATGCCAAATTATTCGCTTTTTGTTCAGCCGTTTTGCCTCCTAAATCAACTAAATATGCGGTTTTGCCAAACGCAGAGGCAATCCTGTCCCAATATACATACATCGGGTCGATAGACGAGGTTGTTTGATACTTATCTGTTGAAGAATTATAAGTTATAATAGGAAACTGCATATTCGCCATTGCAATCGTAAACGGGTCAGCGGCGAGATTAGCTGTTGTATCAGTTCTGAAATCAAAATGCGTTGTAGATGTGGTAGCACTCATATTTTTGAAAATCATTGCGATTGAAGATACACTGCACCCCCATTTGTTCATATGCCCCAAACTGCTGGTTGCGGTAACATTAGAGTAAGTGTAAAACGGGCGCGTCCTTTCGCCGTCACTGTTGTTCACGCAGTTCGGAAAATACAATTTATCAAGGTTTTTGACATTCCACCCGTCACCAACCGCAGGGGAAAGTTGACTAAACCAATACTTTGGCGCGGAATTACCTGTTGCACTCGAAAAAGTTTGTTTGCTATATGACACGCCAGAACCGGACACCACTTTGTGTGTTCCATAAACCTGTTTTAATATACGACCCGACACATCAGTGTAATTTGCTCGTGCTTCATCAACCGCAGGTCCGAGTGTTGTTGTAGAAACTGTGGTTTTATAAGTTTTCCCTTCGTTAGTTCCCGATGTGACAACTGCAACAAAATCAGCCGTTACTATTTTTGTAGCCCCCGCAGTATCGTGATAATTTGTATAAGCATACTTTCCGCTTGCACTGGATACCGCTGTTCCCGAACCGATAGCGTCAGCAGAGGAATATATAGCGGTGGTAGTAGCAACAACCGTTGTTGCCAGCGCGAGAATTATTGCCGTTAGTTTTCGGGCACTCCTTAATTTTGGAAGTACAGATATGGTTGTTTGCTTGGTCATAATGTTTTACCTCTGATATATTTTTTTTAACAGTAGCTACGTTCCATAGTATACACCCAAATTTTACCAAAACAATCCCTTTTTTCATTTTTGTATACTTTCATATTTTTGTCGACAGCATATGTGCAATATGCTACCATACCCGTGTCGAAAAACAACCGCATACTCCATAAAAAAAACAAATTCCTTAGCATATTTCCGTGAGGAAGGCATATTCTTAACCAAATGATACGGTTCTTTTGGAGGAACAATGTTTGTATATACAGTCACCAAAAAAAAGGCAGTGCGGGCTGGGTTGCTCGCGGTTGCGATAGTTACGGGAATAGCGGTGGGTACAGCAGCCGTTTTTAACGCGCTTAAATCGAGTGCGGCGGAAAGGAAAGTCCCGATTTATTCTGTGGAACGCACGGATAAAAAAATTGCGGTTACATTTGATTGCGCTTGGGGGAACTCAAACACAGATGAATTACTCTCAATTCTCGACAAAGAAGGTGTTCCTGCGACATTTTTTGTCACTGGGGAATTCGCGTCAAAATATCCCGAAGATGTCGTGAAAATGGCGGCGGGCAAACACGAAATCGGTAACCACAGTAATATCCACCCACACGTTGTCGGAATGAATATCAACGAGTTAATCGCCGATACCAAAGAGGCGGAACGCAAAATCACAATCGCCGCGAATGAAAAACCCATATACTACCGCACCCCGTACGGCGAGTATGACGACAATGTACTCACCACGGTGGAGGGAATGGGGTACAAGATAATACAGTGGTCGGCGGACAGCGTAGACTGGAAAGAGAGCGACCCTGAAAAAATAACCAAGCGGATAAAGGATACAGTGACGGAGGGGGGCATATTACTGTTCCACAACGACTTACCCGTCACAGTCACGGCACTCCCCGGGATAATCGCGGATTTGAAAGCGAAGGGGTATGAATTCGCGCCGTTATCGGAAGTGTTGTATGCGGACAATTACAAAATAGACAGCACGGGCAAACAAATAAAGGTGTCGCCGACTGTAAATTCGATTGAAGCGGCGGAAGTGAACGCGACAATCTCGGGTATCCCCGTAACGGGAGCGGACGGCTCAGTAATTACGAATGCGCCGACAACGGGTACGCTTGATATAGACGGCAAAGACGTTGAGAATGGCGCGGACGATGAAGTAGGGAATGACTTAACCGACCCTGACGCACCACTCCCCTCTGGCAATACAATATCCGCCACGTCAACCACCGACCCAGTATTAAATAACGGCGGCACACTCTCCCCCGAACTCCAAAACGGCGGCAGTAATACTACGTTGGCACCGACTACAACAGAACCGATTGTCAGTCAGGAAAAGGGATAAGGCATTTTGTCTACCTAATAATATATACTCCTTGTCCCGATAAGGAGTATATATTTATAATTTTTTGACACTTTCATAAAACTTTCATACAAAAACGCTTGATAAATTGAAAAAATTACCGATATATAATATATAGAGGAAAGGGCAAAGGATTGCCTGAAATAAACGAAATACAAGGAGGTATTTTATGAAAATAGCGAGTTCGGCGGTTGTATCGAAATCTGAGTACAACCATACGGTAATAAGTTCCAGTTCGGTGAGCGTTATAACGGGTACTGCACTTCCGAGCAGTATCGGCGCGTTAAACTCAATCGGCAAAGCGGGCGTGGATACCACGAACAAGGAAACAAATACGACAAACCCCGAAGAAGCGGCAAGCGCGCAGAATACCGCGAATGCGAACGCGGCGGCACAGGCGCAAACAGCGGCTACTGCAAACGCGAATACGGGTACGGGGGCGGCAAGCACTACTGCCACTACTGCCACTGCGGCAAGCGGCACGCCGACGATAATCGAAACCGAGAGTACAATCGAACGCGACAAATACGGGAATATCATATCCAACCCGAGTTCGACGGTGATTACTGCGATTGAGGAAGCAGAGGGAAAAGCGGAGGAAACCCCCGCACCGAAAACCGATACTCTTGAAATCGCGGACAGCACCAAAGCATATCTCGAACAACAGGCAAAAGAACAGAAAGCCGCATACATTGCCGCCATTAAAAACGCGGCGGGTTTCGGGAAAAAGGGACGTGTGGGCGGATACAATCAATTTGGGGTACAAAAGGCAAAGGCAAGCGATTTCGGGGAGATTACTACACCCGACAAGATGAAGTTAAAACTTATCGAATCCTTGCTTAGTAATGTCCTTGGGAAGAAAGTCAAGTTAAACCTGTTTGAGTACCCGAAAGACCGCAATACTGCGGGGGCGACTGCGAGCGATGCAGTATTAGCCACGAACGAAGTGGGCGGAGTCGGCGGCGGCGGAACGCTAAGCGGTTGCATACCGCAACAGTCACAGGGTACTGCGCTTAACCTGTCGGGGCTCAGCGGAATACACGGCACGGTTACGCAAGCGGCAATCGAGAAAAATGCCAATGCAATTGCGGCTGCCAGAGAACAACTCGTGAATGTTGAAACGACAGTATTCAGCGCGTCACGGTACGAGTCCGAGAGCATATCATATCAATCACAGGGGATAGTCCGCACAGAGGACGGCGGCGAGATTAAATTTGACGTTAATATGTATATGGCGAGGGAATCGGCAGTTGCCATTACGGGCTCGTATGCACGCGAGGTTGTACGGTGCGACCCTCTCGTAGTGAATTACGGCGGCAACAACACGAAACTTACGGCGGAGAAGTACGACTTTGACCTTGACCTTGACGGCAACAACGATAAAATATCGTTTGTGGGTCAGGGTAGTGGATTCCTTGCGCTTGATAAGAACGGCGACGGGAAAATCAATGACGGGTCGGAGTTATTCGGACCGCAGACGAATGACGGATTCGAGGAGTTACGCGCGTATGACCAAGACGGTAACGGTTGGATAGACGAGAACGACGATATATACAGCAAGTTACGGATATGGAGCAAGGACGAACAGGGCAACGACCAATTGTACACGCTTAAAGAGGTAGATGTGGGCGCGATATATCTCGGCGATATATCGACAAAGTACAACCTCGGGCAAGGCGAACTCACCTCAACCAGTATATTCCTGAAAGACCACGGTGGAGCAGGTACTGTGTCGCATATCGACCTTAATATCTAACGCAAGCAATATCGCAACAACCCCACCATTGCAATATGGTGGGGTTGTTTATTGAGATTGTCAACTATTGTTTACAATACTCGGGTCACGCCGTCACGTCCGTTTCGTAAATTCATTTTCTGTTTTAAGTTTATGAAACGCTCGTATCTCGTCGCCGATACCCAAGCCCTGTCGGGTCGGCAAATCGTATCGCACCCTTGATATTACGAATATGGAGTCCGCTCGTCCAAAATTGCTCCCCGTCTATACCGGCAGGGAATGCGTGGTCGGATTGTATCTGTATCTCACGGCATTTTACATACTCGAACATATTCGGGTACGCCTCGAATCCGCCGCGTGTGTATTTTAATATTGCCGGGATAAGGCGATACGGTGAGGTTTCATTGCAGAATACAACGTGCAGATAACCGTCGTCGGGGGTCGCGTGCTTGTTGCTGAAAAATACTCCGCCGTAATATCCCGCGTTTATAACGGATATGTTTGAATACTTGCCTGTACGCGGCTCACCGTCTACAAGACAAGTGTATTCGCGTGCCATTACGTCTTTGTCGAACATTACCTTTGCTCCCGACATTACCGACAACAACCCGAATATTCTTGACTGTTGACTTGGCGATATTGCAGTCACAGCCCGATACACCTCTTGTAACGCGTACGCCTCTATACCGACCATTACCATATTCATAGCCATCATTCCGCCGCAGTCGAGCAAATCGGTTTCGAGCATTCGGGCGGACATTTGCCTTGGAATATCGCGGAATACGGGTTTAAGCCCCTCGCCGATTGAGCGTATATAATCGTTTGTAGTACCGTACGGGATAGCGGCAAGTTGCGTGTTCGGGTAGTCGATAATTGCGTTCAGGCAGTCGAACAGTATCCCGTCGCCGCCGACAGCATACACGCGTACGGTTTCAGTAACGGGTATCTTTTCCATAAACTTGTGGAATATAGTATGCGCCGCCCTCGGCCGTTGCGATACAGCAATTTTGAATGTATGCTCCCTCGGCATATCGGTAAACGCGGCTTCGATATCTGATATTATTCGGGATAACAGATGTTCGCGGCGAACGAACGATACGGGGTTGATTAAAAAATAGTGTATCAAGATTAACCTCCAACAATAGGCAAGGCACAAAGGGACAACACAAAGAGAACGAGGGGCAACAAGGGGCAACTAAGGCAACGAGGGGCAACTAAGGCAACGAGGGGCAACGATTATTTCTTGTCCGCTTCGCGGAAGTTACGGGGGTTTGGGGGACGTTGGGGGCGTTGCCCCCAAACCCCCAGCAGGGGGCTACGCGCCCCCTGCACCCCGCGGCAGCGTGACGCTGCACCCTTGAAGCGGCGAGGACAACCAAATTTATTCCGAGGGTTCGTTGGGGCGAGGGCGTGTAATGCCGTTTATGGTGTTGCGGTATATACTCCTTATCGGCGGCACGGTGCTTCGCACTGCCGCAAAAACGCAAAGCGGTTTTTAGTGGTGTTGCGGTTGCCCCACCCATTCAACCCCCCTTGCACTTATCCGCGAATACACACATACCGCACTTCGGGTTACGCGCGGTGCATATTGTACGACCGAACGTGACCATACAATGCGAGAACCATAACCCGTCCGCGTATAATCCGCTATCCGTGAGTTGCTTTGCGAGTGCCTTTTCCGCAATAATTGGGTTGTCCGTGCCGATTAGCGCGAGCCGCCGTGTAATACGCAACAAATGCGTGTCGCAAACTACACACGGCAACCCGTATATCTCCCCCGCGAACAGATTAGCCGTTTTACGCCCGATACCCGATAATGTCGTCAGCCCGTCTATTGTATCGGGTATTCCGCCCGTTACAATTTCCGCGCACATTGCTACAATCTGCTCCGCCTTTGTCTTGTATAATCCGCACGATTTTATTATCTCGGCAACCGCCACTACATCGGCAACGGCAAGCGCGGTAACAGTCGGGTACTCCGCGAACAGGCGCGGCGTTACCATATTAACGCGCTTGTCCGTACACTGCGCGGACAACCTCGCCGATACCAATAACTGCCACGGCTCAGTGTAGTTTAACATACATTTTATCCGTTCGGGATACAATGTCTTGAATTTTTTGCAAATTTCTGTTATAGTCATACAACCTATTATACCGCAATACCACTAAAAAACGCAAAGCGTTTTTGCGGGAGAGCGACTTATCGGCGGTGCAAAGGCGACTTATCAGCGGTGCAAAGCACCGTGCCGCCATAGGCGGCTGATAAACGCGGAGCGTTTGTCCCGATAAGGAGTATATAACGTATCATAAACGTATTGCCAAAATTTATTTTTTGGTTGTTTGTATGTGGACGAATATTTCAAAAAACGCGTTCTCCCCTGTTCCCTATGTTTTTTAATGGTGATTATGGATTTCAAATTACATTCCTCGTATGTTCCCACGGGCGACCAACCCGCAGCGATCGCCGCGCTTTGTGACGGACTTAGTAAGGGCTACAAAGAGCAGATATTACTCGGTGTCACGGGTTCGGGCAAGACCTTTACAGTGGCGAATATCATTGCCGAGATGAATAAACGGGAGGGGGCTCCCCGCCCTGCTCTTATACTTGCCCATAATAAAACACTTGCGGGGCAGTTATGCGCCGAATTCAGAGAGTTCTTCCCCGAAAACGCCGTTGAATACTTTGTAAGTTACTACGACTATTACCAACCGGAAGCGTATATCCCCGGCAAGGATATGTATATCGAAAAGGACAGCGCAATCAATGACGAGATTGACCGATTACGCCACTCGGCTACCCTCGCGCTCGCCGAACGCCGCGACGTTATAATAGTTGCGTCCGTGTCCTGTATCTACGGTATCGGTGCGCCCGAGGAATACCGCAACAATGTTATATCACTCCGACCGAATATGGAAGTCAGTCTGAAAGCGGTGATGAAACAACTCATCGTCATACAGTACACGCGTAACGATATTGCGCTTGAACGCGGTAAGTTCCGTGTCAAAGGCGACGTTCTCGAAATATTCCCTGTCGGCGCACTTGAAAACCAAGTGCTACGCATTGAGTTTTTCGGCGATGAAATCGACCGCATATCCGAGTTTAACAAAACCACGGGCGATGTTACGCGCCGCTTAAAGCACGTTGTAATATTCCCTGCGAGCCATTATGTAATCAACCGCGAACGACTCGAACCCTCCCTCGCCGAGATTAAACGAGAATGTGAGGAACGGGTAGAATACTTCTCCGAAAACCATAAACTTATTGAGGCACAGCGTATCGCCGAACGGACAATGTACGACATTGAAATGCTGCGCGAAACGGGTATGTGTAAGGGTATCGAAAACTACTCGCGTATCCTTAACGGCAAACCGCCGGGGAGTACCCCTGTTACGCTTATCGACCACTTTCCGAAAGATTTTTTGATGTTCGCGGATGAGAGCCACGTTTCGTTGCCGCAAGTGCGCGGTATGCACGGCGGCGATAAAGGACGAAAAACAAACTTGGTTGAATACGGGTTTCGACTTCCGTCAGCGTTCGACAACAGACCGCTTGACTTTACGGAGTTTCTGGCTAAACTAAATCAGGTAATTTATGTCAGCGCAACCCCCGCGGATTTTGAGAAGTCGCGTGCCGCGCAGATTGCCGAGCAGTTAATCCGCCCCACGGGGTTACTCGACCCGATAATATCCGTGCGCCCAACAGCAGGGCAGATTGAGGATTTGCTATCGGAGATAAATACGCGTATCGTTAAGGGCGAGAAGATACTTGTCGTCACCCTTACCAAAAAAATGGCGGAGGATTTGACCGATTA
>JAISLG010000052.1 GCA_031260615.1 Oscillospiraceae bacterium
ATATGCGCCACTTCATTAACACGATTTATCTCGTAAAAGGTGGGCTGACGTTGCCGGATTTAGCACTATATGGAGCATACGTCAAAAGTGAGGTTACCCACTCGATTTAGCGAAGAGCCGCATTTGATTTGCAAGCCAATTCAATTCTGCAACTCTGATATAATCTTTTTCTCTGATTAAATCCCAAATAAAACTACTATTTTGAAGAAATTTATCCAACTTTTCAGTATTATATGCGGCGATTACTTTTTCTTTGTCAACCCCTTTGCTTAACAGATATTCGTATATTTCTGTTAAATAAGCTTCGCTGCAAATCACGATGTAATCAAATTCCAACTCCGTTATTTTTTCGGGGGCAAGAAACGGAATGTTTTCGGAGATATAAAACGGACGGTTATCGGGTGCTTTTTTATCAAGCACCGCAGTCAAATTCATGTTTCCTTTTAATGTATGATAGAAATATTTTATTCCCTTGCCTGCTCCGTAAAGAATAAATTTTAACATACTTACCCACAATATCAACATAATTTAATAAAATTTTCGAGTATGGCAAGCCCTTTATCGCCGCTTTTTTCGGGGTGAAACTGCGTTCCGAAAACATTACCGCGTTTTGCGGCGGCGGTAATATTCACCCCCGCGTATTCCGTGTACGCGGCAACGTCCGCGTTATCGCACACAGCCGCGAATGAATGTACAAAATACATATATGCTCCGCCGAATTTGCCCGTATTGTCAATCAGCGAGTTCCACCCCATTTGCGGTATAATTGCATCTGAGGGCAACAAATCCGATAACGGGCGCACATCTCCGTGTATCAGCCCCAACCCCACCGTTTCCTCAAACTCGAAACTGCGGTCGAATAACATCTGATACCCAAGGCAAATTCCGAATAGTGGCTTGCCGCTTGCCGCGTATTCTTTCACGGCGGTGTCAAGCCCTTTCCTCGACAATTCACGCATTGCCTTCGGGAATGCGCCGACGCCGGGCAAAAATACCCCGTCCGCGTGTATTATGTCGGTCGGGTCGGACGTAACTTTTATGTCTGTGTTCAGGGTTTTAAGCGCGTTGCACAGGCTGAAAAGGTTGCCTGCGCCGTAGTCGATTACTGTTATCATCAGAACTTCTCCCGAAACTTTGCCGTACGTTTTTTGAGCAATTCGTCTGTGTCCGTCACGACTAAACGGGGGATAGCCTCCTCCAAATACTCGGTAATGTACGCGACTGTCGCCGCTAAATCATTATGCGCTCCGCCCGACGGTTCGGGAATAATACTCTCCGCAACGCCAAAAGATACCATATCCTCGGCGGTTATTTTGAGTGTATCCGCCGCTAATGCTTCCTTTTTTGGGTCTTTCCAGAGTATCGAGGCGAAACCCCTCGGCGAGATAACCGAATACAACGCGTTTTCAAGCATTGCCAACTCATCGCCCATACATAACGCGAGTGCTCCGCCGCTCCCCCCCTCGCCGAGTATTATGGATATTATCGGGGTTTTGAGAGTCGAAAACTCGAACAGGCAACGGGCAATCGCCTCACCTTGCCCACGTTCCTCCGCCGCAATACCACAAAATGCCCCAGGTGTATCGGCAAGCGCGATTACGGGTCTGCCGAACTTCTCCGCTTGCTTTGCGAGCCGCATTGCTTTGCGGTACCCTTCGGGGTGCGGCATACCAAAATTAACGGCTTTGTTCTCGGACAAACTCCGCCCTTTTACCTGTGCGATTACCGTAACGGGAGTGTCGCGGAAAAATGCAACACCCCCTTTAATTGCGGGGTCGTCACCGTACAATCTGTCACCGTGCAGTTCCGTGAAATTTCGGAAGATAAGGGGTATATAATCGTTCACGGTCGGTCGGTTCTTGTGGCGTATAATTTCAAGCCGTGCGGCGGCGGTAATATTGCTCATAAGGTTTATCCTTTATCAGAATCTGTAATCGCGAAAGTAATCTCGGCGGAACACGCTTTTTCGCCGTTCACGGTAGCAATACCCTTGCCCTTGCCGATTTTGCCGCCGCGCAATGCGGTAATTTCCGTTTCGAGCCGCACAGTATCCCCGGGTAGGACTTGACGGCGGAATTTAACATTATCCGCTCCTCCGAATAACCCGATTTTGCCCTTATTCTCAGGCAAGGACAACAACGCAACCGCTCCCGTCTGCGCAAGCATTTCAAGCAACAATACTCCCGGTGTAACAGGATAATCGGGAAAATGCCCCTTAAACCACCAACTGTCCTCGGCAATATGCTTTTCGGCGACTGCGCGGACTCCGTTTTCGATTTCGATTACCTTGTCAATCAGCAAAAACGGGTCGCGATGTGGGAGTATTTCCTTTATTTGTTCTGTGTTCATAAAAGTATCCTTTATTTAGTTTAATACCGCAACACCACATTACTTGCAGACTAAGAATTACTCAATCCGCATAAGCGTTTCCCCGTACTCGACCACGTTGCCGTTCACGGCGGTAATCTCGGTAACAACGCCGTCAAATTCGCTTTGAAGTTCATTCATAAGTTTCATACTCTCGATGATACAGAGTGTCTGCCCCTTTTTGACAGTATCCCCGACTTTGACGAATGGCGGTTTGTTCTCCGACGGCGCGGCGTAATACGTCCCGATTAACGGAGCGGTTACGGCATTTCCGCTTTGTGCCTGAAAGCGGCTTATATCAATTACGGGCGGCGGAGCGTGTTTCGGCGCGGCTTGTATAACAGGAACGGTATCATTACCAAGCCCCGTGTCCAATTCAATTTCAAACCCCGTGGGTAACTTCACGCGGAGTTTGCGTAACCCCTTGTCCTTTGCGAGGTCGGCGAGTGCGGATACATTTGCGATTTCGTTTTCGGATAACATACATACCCCATAGTAAATTTAATACCATTTATTTTAACACCTAAGAAGTTATATTTCAACCACTCGACAAAAGAACTCTGATATGGTATAGTACATAGGATAACTTGTATATGTGCGAGCGGGGTTTTGATGGCAGTGCATAGCGGAAAGCGTATCGGCATATCGTTCCTGATTGTGGTAATAATCACAGTCGGGCTGTGTTTGCTTAACATACCGCCGAAAAAGGCGGCAATTCGCAATCACGTTTCAACACCTTACCTGTCCGAGGAGGAACGTGACAACGCCGCGAGGATATTTTCTGTTCGGCTCGGGCATATTTCATTTGATACGGACGGCACTCCGATGCTCAGCGAATACGAGGGGGAAACCGACCAATCCTCTCTTATGTTCGTGATAACCGCCGCCGATGTTAAACGCGCATCCGCCGCATATACTACCGTGTATACCGCCGCCGCGCCGAACGGGGAAAAGTTATGGATTGTCAAACTCCCCCTGACGGATTTCGGTGCGGGGCAATTAACCGACGCTTACCTTAACTATACCGATAACTGGTTTTCGTATTGCACGGACAATATCTGTTATGACAAAGTAGCCGCCGACTATATGGCGGCGGAGTTGATACGGATACGAGGCGAGGAGATGACGGATTATACGATAGACGAGATATGGCTTACGGGGACAAACGGCGAATACCGCTCCTCTCAGATAATGGGCGTGTCGGGCGGCGAGGGTGCGCGTAAAATGTCCGAAGCGGAGGCAAAGGCACTCGCCTCGAAAATAAACGCCTACATTGACACTTTACCCGACATATCCAACATTACAACCGATACTAACACCACATCAAACTCTGCGGAAACCGCTGACATTGCAACCGACACCGCTGATGTTACCTCCACCATATCAATAACGGAATAGATTGTATTGGAAAAATTTATTATCCTAACCTTGACTCAAAATTTGTTGACCGTGGACGAACATTTGTCCTTTATCCAAACGCACCCGATATTCGTTTCCGCCGTAATATCCTTGATATTTTTGGCGGCGGTCGTTGCTGTGTATATTCTTACCAAACGGCGCGACCACAACCGTATGTCAATCGTACAAGCGACACTCCTCGAAACAATCGAACTCTGCGGTGCGCTCGTATTTAATTGGGACTGCAAAGACGATGTATTCAGTCTTGTCACATTCGATACCGAGAGTATGGGTATGACGAAGGATATGTTTGAGGGTACGCTGAAACAAGTCGCGGAACGGGTAGTGAACCCCGACGACCACGCACCCCTTACGCGCATAATATACGGATTCTTGGAACGGGACGGACACGACGAACAAGGGCGTACTCGGTTTGACACCAAATTCCGTATGCGTAATTTCAAGACGGGCGGTTGGGTATGGTTTCAAGACTACGGTATGGTAATGTCGCGCGACAAGTCGGGGAAGATTACCGCGTTGTCGGGCGGATTGGTAAATATAGACGCCGCCGAAAAGGAATTGTCGCGGCAATCGGACAAAGTAGAGGAACAGCGTAAAACCGCTGAAGCAATATTCGTGAACAACCCCGGCGTATGCGCTATGTTTGACGATAACTTTGACATTATAAATTGCAACGACGCGTTCCTTAAATTTTTCCGATACAAGGACAAGGCGGAGGCGGAGGATAAATTCTTTGACGATATGCCGAATTTCGGTATGCGCGGATTTTCGGAACGGCTCGAAAATGCCTCGGAAAACGGTTATGAATACTACGAGGAGGAACTCACGGTATTCGGGGAACGGTACGTCTGGGAAGTGTCGCTTATTCGTATTCCATACGGGAGCGAGTTTGCGATTATATGCTATTCAATCGACATAACAAAACTGCGTAATCAATACCTTGCTGTGGAGTTGCAACAGCAGATTATGCACGGCGTGTTTAACGCGATTGACCCCGTTGTCGTCCTCGTTGACGGGCAAAAACCAATGGCGAACAGCGCGTACTCCGAACTGTTCCCGGGGTGGGAGGAGGCGTATTCGTTCGGGCAACCCGTTGAAACTATATTTGATTTCTTTAACAAATACACACTCGACCCCGATAAGCAGATTGAACGGGTAACAAAATTGCGGCAAACGAAGGTTACGCAGTCGGGGCTGTGGCATTTCCGAACCGGTAAGATATACAGCATAGACGGGTATATTTTCAAGACGGGTCTGTCCTCCGACTCGGGTAACGCGGAACTTTGGATACAGCGCGATGTCACGCGGCAACTCAAATACACCGAGCAGATAGAGGAAAAGAATACTACTTTACTGCACCACGAGCGGTTACTTTCGGGTATGAATAATCTTGCGAACGAGTTATTCTCCACCCACGAAAAGAACTGGCGTAACACTGTGCCCGCCGCGCTGAAAGTCGCGATTAACGCGACACGCGCCGACAATATCGAACTCTGGAAGTACAAACTTATTGACGGCGAACCGTACGCGGTTAAAATAGCCGCTGAGGGTGCGCCGTATTCCCCCGACATCGAAAACAAACTCCCGTTTAAGGAATACCTCCCCGACTGGGTTGGCGAGAGCAACCACGGTATACTCGCCTCGGATTACAAATACGTCTGCCATAACATATCCGACTATCCTTACCCGAAACTCGGCGCGTGGCTGTCGGAAAATATGGGTATCGAATGTCAGACGATGCTCCCCATTACGATGAACGGCGAATTTTGGGGCTTGTTATTGGTTGCGTTTAAGACACCCGACCATTTTTATACCGCGTCCGAACGGAAGATATTAAAACAGGCGGGGTTATCTTGCGCCGCCGCAATCGAAAACTCCGAGCATTTAATCTCCCTTGAAGTCGAACGGCAACGCCAAAAAATACTGTTCGACTCCGACCCGCATATCCTTATATTCTTTGACAAGGCGTTCAAAATAAGTTATTGCAATCCGACATTTTTACGATTGCTTGGCTACGCGGATTTCGACGATGCCGCAACGCGGTTCCCCGCCGATATTGAACAAATGCTGTCTGTTGCCCGTGACGAGGGGCTTTCATCAATGTCAATGACGGACAAACTCGCCGAAACAATCGAAAACGGGCTTGCGTTTTCAAAGTTGCAAATAAATAAGAACGGGCAAAAGTATTATTTCGACATATCCTATATCCGCATATCTGACCAAGACGGCACAGGGTACAATGTCGTACTCTACGCAACGGACGTTACGCCGCTCCGAAACGCGCTTGAACAAGCGGAGGCGGCTACACAGTCGAAAAGCACATTCTTGTCGCGTATGTCACACGAGATACGCACGCCGCTCAACGCGGTACTCGGTATGGCGCAAATCGGCACGCGGAGTTCCGATATTGAGCGGAAAGATTACGCGTTCAAGCAGATAAACGAGGCGTCGGCGCATTTGCTCGGAATAATCAATGATATACTCGATATATCAAAAATTGAGTCGGGTAAACTCGAACTTGCCGAAACGGAATTTGACCTCGAAAGCGTATTCAAAAAGGCGGTTAATATTATAATGTTCCGCGCCGCCGAAAAGAGTCAAAAATTCACATCCGTAATCGACAAGGAGTTATCGCGCCTTGTAATCGGCGACGACCAACGGTTTGTACAGGTGTTAATCAATCTGTTGTCGAACGCCGTTAAATTCACGGACGACGGCGGAGAGGTGTCGATAAGCGCGAAGTATTACCCGACCGTGGACGGGTATGTAAGGGTACAAACTACCGTAACCGACACAGGGATAGGCATTACGCCCGAACAGCAGTCAAAACTGTTCACGAGTTTCGTACAGGCGGACAGCGGAATTACACGCAAATTCGGGGGTACGGGGCTTGGGCTTGCAATATCGAAGTATATAGCGGAGTTGATGCTGGGGAATATTACAATCGAGTCTGAAATCGGCAAGGGTACGAGTTTTATATTCACGGCGATACTCAAATTAGGCGCGGAAAAGACGAAAACTGAGTTCACGGAGCAAAACAGTGTATTACGGATACTCGCGGTGGACGATGACTCGGCAGTGCGCGAATATTTTGAGGATTTTGCGGAGGCGAACGGGCTTAATATCGAAACGGCGGACAGCGGCGAAACGGCACTTGATACTATCACTGAACGCGGCGGATACGATATTTATTTTGTGGATTGGCGATTGCCGGGTATGGACGGGGTGGAGTTGGCGCGGCGAATACGCGCGGTGAACGCCGGCATTGTTATAATGATAAGCGGCGCGGACATTGCGCTTGTCGAAAAGGAAACCAAAGACATCGGGGTTGCCGCATTCCTTCCGAAACCGTTATTCAGCAGTGACATAATCGACTGCA
>JAISLG010000054.1 GCA_031260615.1 Oscillospiraceae bacterium
ATATGCGCCACTTCATCAACACGATTTATCTCGTAAAAGGTGGGCTGACGTTGCCAGATTTAGCACAATATGGAGCATACGTCAAAAGTGAGGTTACCCACTCGATTTAGCGAAGAGCCTGACAAATGCGTCATCAAAGCAAGTGTAACATCCCCCTGCCTCCCCTCTTGTTTTTTCCGTTAATATATATTATAGTAATACCCATACTATAATATCATACAAGGTGGGAAACAATGTCTTTTAATCGCGTAGCAATAACTGGTATCGGAGTCCTCTCCCCCATAGGCAACACCGTGGTTGAAACACTATCCGCGCTCGATAACGCACGGCACGGGTTCACGCTCGGGCAGTGGTTCGCCGACTACCCGAACGACACCGACGGCAAGTATAAGCAAGAATACGTCGTCGCCAATGTCAAGGAGTTCGATTCCGAAAAGTATTTTACCAAAAAGGATTTGCGCCGCGCCGACCGTATAACCCAGTATTCGGTCTACGCCTCTATGGAGGCAATAGCCGATAGCGGTGCGGATTTTAAGGACATTGACCCGTTCCGCGCAGGGGTTATTATCGGGTCGGGTATCGGCGGGTTGCGTACAACTGAGGAGCAAATACTCGCCTACCACCAAAAATCCCCCGACAGAGTAAGTGTCTTTACCATTCCTATGATGATTGGTAATCTGACTGCGGGTACAGTCGCTATACGCACAGGGTTCAAAGGGGTAAGTTATACCCCCGTAACCGCTTGTGCAAGTTCGGCGCACGCAGTCGGTGAAGCATTCCGTAATATCAAGCACGGATACCTCGATGTGTGTATCGCGGGCGGTACGGAAAGTGCCGGTATCGGATTCGCGTATGCCGCGTTTAATAATATGCACGCAATGTCGCGGAGTACCGACCCCGATAGGGCAAGTATCCCGTTCGATAAGGAACGTAACGGGTTCGTACTCGCCGAGGGCGCGGCAACCTTAATCCTCGAAAACTACGACCACGCAGTAGCGCGCGGTGCGAAGATATACGCCGAAATAATCGGCTATGGCGCGACAACGGACGCGTACCACGAAACCGCACCGTTACCCGACGGTAGCGGCGGCGCGGCGGCAATGCGCTTGGCAGTCGAGGAGGGTACGCAACTATCGGGTATTAAAACCACGGACGTAAATTATATCAATGCTCACGGCACGTCTACCCCCGCAAACGACAAAGCCGAAACATTGGCTATCAAATCCGCGTTCGGCGAATACGCGGCGAATATCGCCGTGTCGTCCACTAAATCATACAGTGGGCATATGCTCGGCGCGGCAGGCGCGTTTGAAACCGCCGTTACCGCGCTCCAAATCAAAAATGGCTTAATCTACCCGACAATCGGGTATAAAGTACCCGACCCCGATTGCGACCTCGACTATGTAACGGACGGAATACGCAAAACGCAGATTACCGCCGCACTCTCTAACTCGCTCGGGTTCGGCGGACATAATGCTTGCCTCTGCCTGAAACAGGTTTAATATTGGTTTAGTATTATGATTATAAAACACTCCGCCTTGAAATTACTGATTACGGCGGACGAAAAATATATCTACCTACTCGGTTAAAAAATGCAGACACTAAGTGGAGGGGGAAGTAACAGGAGCGTTTATGGGGAATACAAAATACCGCAGTTGCACAATGATAGAAGGTTTTTTCCTGTCTATTAACGGGGAAATCAACATCGGCAGAAAATGTATCACACTTTGCTGTGAAAACCTTGCAAACGTACCCGGTGTTGCGTTTGCCGCAACGCCGAAAGAAACAATAGATAACTTTCGGGAACTCCGCGATAACATAATTGCTGAAAGCAAGGCATTCGCCGTATCGGGTTCGCAACCTGCCGAAAGGAAATACACGTCTGTATGTAACAAATGTGTAAACTATCTGCCCGACGAATGGCAAAGCGACGGGCTGATTCATTATGTAAACCTTTCGATGTATCCCGCGCCTTGCCAGTGCAAGTGTATTTATTGCTATGTCAACCGAACGGAGAATGCGAAAGACGCGGCGGACAGTTATGAAACGCTGTTCGCGCTTATCGAATACGCGAAAGAAAAGAATCTGATAATACCGAGCGCATTTTGGCAAGTGTCCACAGGCGAGATTACAATCCACCCGTTCAAAAAGAGAATTATTGATTTAGTGCGTGGCAGAAAAACGATATTTTACACCAATACTTTTATGTTCGACACCGACATTGCGGAAAATATGAGAGTTTCTCCAAACTCCGCGATAAACCTGTCCATCGACAGCGGAATCCCGCAAACTTGGCACAAAGTCAAGGGCGTGGATAACTTCGGGAAAGTCATAGACAACCTCCGGAATTACTTTATCACTTGCGGTCGCGTGGGGCAAATTACGCTGAAATACATTATCCTCCCGGGGGTCAACGACAGCACGGAGGACTACCTGTCTTTAATCTCGATTATGAAAGTTCTGCAAGTCCGCTACTTGGACTTGGCACGCGACACAACTGTAAAATACTCGCAAACCGCAGAACAGCGCGGCGTTTTAATTCAATCGTCCGCGTGTTTTGTCGCATTGCTACGCGATAATGATATGTCGTACGGAATGTTTAACTTTTCGACAGATGAACGGGAAGATATTGAAAACGGCGCGAACGATTTGTTAAAAGCGTGGAAAGAGGGCGACAGATTTTTACTTGACGGTTGGCGCGGATTGTTATTCCGCGATGATGCTTTTTTTGCAAACGACGATTTTAGATTGCTTGTGTTCTTACACGAGGCGGCGAATACATTAACGGCATTGTTTGAATCGCGCGTGTCGGTTGCCGAGAAAGTTTCCGTTGTGACAGAGATTTTCAAACACGATAATACAAAGGCGATTGCCGCGAAAACTGACTTGGGTGCGTCAGTAAATCAGACAGCGCGATATATCGGATTGCGCAACACCTTGTTCTCGGAAACGGCGAATTGGCTGATAGATGCCGAGGAAATACCTGATGAGTACGCGGAGGATTGCTATGCGGTCGGCGCGTTTATTTGCGGTACGGTGAATGACGAGGATAGGGCGGTTAGATTTAAGAAACTGTTGGTGGAGTATTTGATTGAAACAGAGCGGTTCGATGAAGCGGATACGATACTAACCGAGATTGAGATGTTGCACGCGGAGGACGACGAGGTGCTGGCGTTGAGAGAGGTGTTAGGGGGAGTGCTGAGCGGTTCGCCTATTTAGATTTGACAAGTCGATTATATGATTTTGCGGCGAAAATTATCCAAGCAGCAAAAAAAATGTATTGACAAACCAAAATTATCCGCTATAATTACTATCGGCAAAGGTAAATGCTGATATACTGGTAAATGCTGATATACTGGCAAATAGTCAAGGCGCCGTGGCCAAGTGGTAAGGCAGAGGTCTGCAAAAC
>JAISLG010000065.1 GCA_031260615.1 Oscillospiraceae bacterium
AGGACGCGGTAGGCGAAAAGGCAATGCGTGAAGTGGAACGCGCTCTCCTCCTCCGCAATGTGGACGAGAAGTGGATGGACCACATTGATATGATAGATATGCTGAAACAGGGTGTGTACTTCCGTAATATGGGAGCGCAGAGTGACCCCGTTGTCAAGTATCGTATCGAGGCGTTTGATATGTATGACGAGATGATTGAAATGGTGCGCGAGGATACAGTGCGCGGCATACTCGCTATCAAAGTCGGCAATGAAAAACAAGAACAAGAACAGATTACGCAAGGCGGTTTGCGCGTGAAGATACTGAACCCAGATGCGGAAAACGCGGGCTCTCTCAAATTACTCGCCGAGGCGCAAGCGGCAAGAAAAGCAAAAGAACACGCCCAATCTGAAAAAGAAAAAGAACAGTCCACGGATAATTCCGACAAAGCCGACAATTCCGACAAAGCCGAAACGGCGAAGGAAAAACCTGAATGATTACCAAAGCGGCGTACAAAACGGGGATACTGATGTATTCCCCCGCGACAAACAAGACGATTGCAAAGCATTTTACGGAGTGGAAAACCGCAGGGTTAAATTCTCTTTGTATCTGTTTGGAGGACAGCGTTTCGGAAGCGGAATTACCCGAGGCGGAGGCTAATGTCATCCCGACCCTGATACAATTGTTGGACATCAAAGGCAAAGTTAATATCTATATCCGCGTACGCAACCCCGAACAATACGAGAGATTCGCGAAACAGTATATGGGTATTGCCAAACTCATTGACGGGTTTGTGTTCCCAAAGTTTAATTCGCTGAACGCGCTTAAATATATCGAGGTGTTCAACCGATATTACAAGGGTGCGTCTGTCTTTATGCCGACCTTTGAAACTTTTGATATAATGTCGATTTTCACGCGGATACAGACACTGAAAGAACTCCGCGATATACTGAGACAATGCGAGGAGTCTGTCCTCTCGATACGCGTTGGGGGGGCGGATTTCAGCGGATATTACGGTATGCGGCGGCGGATTGATGAAACGATATACGAGAATAACCCAGTCACGAACTGCCTCACCGACATTGTAAACGCGTTCGGGCGCGACTATTTAATATCCGCGCCCGTGTATGAGTTTTTCGGCGGCAATTTTGAAACGGCATTGTCGCGTGAAACGCGGCTCGACTTCCTCAATGGGTTCACAGGGAAAACAATAATCCACCCGAAACAAATACCCGTGGTGAAAACGGCAATGCGCCCGACCGAAACGGAATACGCCGAAGCAAAGCAGATTTTAGAGGGCAATAAGGCGGTTGAGAAAAGCGTAGGTCAGCGTATGAATGAAAAGACCGTTCATACAGTTTGGGCGAAACGTATCTATGCGATGCAATATATAACCGAAGCGAAATAACCGAAACAAATCAGTAGTGGAGCGACGGGTAAATATTATGAAAAAAATATACCTTAACCGATTTTTCAGCACGGCGTATTACCTCATCGAGTGGCTTAAACGCGGCGGCTTTTATGTAATCGCCTCGGGTGTAAGCGATAGTACGGTTTACAAAAATATTGCGGACGAGTATTTTGTAGAGGATAACCTGTCGGGTGTCGAGGAACGCGGTATTGTCGATTACTACACGCTTGTGTTGAACGAGCATAAGCCCGATGCGTTCCTACCTTACAGCAACCTCGAAACAATAGTACGGCACAAAGCCGATATTGAACGAGATACGGGCGTGAAGATTATCGCGGACGATTTTTCCGTTGTGGGAGCGACATTCGCAAAGTCGGGTACATACACGAGGCTTAAAAACTTGTGTCCCGAATTTATCCCCCCGTATTTTATCGCGGAAACACGCGCGGAATTTGAAAACGCCGTGCGCGAAATATCCGAATACGCGCGCCCTTGTTTCAAGTTCGACACCGATATAGGAGCAGGCAGTTTCCGTGTAATTGATGATGTGTTCTTTGCAGTGGACGAGTTTCCGCCCCCGCTCCCGAATTTGAAAACAACTTATAACGCGGCACTCAAAGGATATAATGGGGAACGGGTAATCGTTATGCCATATATGTCCGAACCCGAAATCAGCGTGGATTGCCTTCGTACCCCGAATGGGAATATTATTATTCCGCGCGTGAAACGGGGCGGACGTATCGAACAAATTGGATACGACCGCGAGATTATGCTTGCCGCAAAAAAGATATTGGGTTCGTTCCGCCCGGAATACCCGTTTAATATACAGTTTCGGTTTTTCAAAGACGAACTTAAATTGCTCGAAATAAATCCGCGTTTGTCGGGGAGTTCGCATATATCCGCACAGGCAGGGAATGTGAATATCCCCGCAATCGCCGCGCGGAAAGCACTCGATTTGCCCGTTCGGTATGAGGGTAAATTTGATATGCACGAGAAATTCTTTTCGTATGTTGAAATGCCCGTGGACGTGACCGATAAGCCAAATACAAATACTGAATATAAAAAGAGAGTTTGATTATGCCAAATTTACCAGAAAATATACAAATTGCGGTGCGCGAAAAAAACGATAAACGCGCAGTATTATTTGTGAACGAACTGCTCGGCAAGCATATACCCGTGTCGCCTTCCCGCGTGCGCAAATGTTTTCACAAATTCGCGGGGCTGGTTTCGGAGTTTATCGAAACGAATTATCCCGATGCCGGGAAGAAAAAATCCCCGATATTACTAATCGGGTTCGCGGAGACGGCAACGGCGTTGTCAAAGTCGTTGTATGACGATTTGTCCGACGACTTTCAGATAGATTATGCGTGTACGACGCGTGAGGAACGGCTCGGACAGGAACTCGGAATCCCCCCGATAGTACGGTTCAAAGAGGAACATTCCCACGCGCCCGAACACCTGTTGTATTTTCTCGGCGACCTGTCGAAGTACAAATATTTTCTATTGGTTGACGACGAGATGAGTACGGGTAATACGGCACGGAATTTGTGGAACGCATTGCAAGCCACGGGGCAGTTGCGCGAGGACGCGCATTTTGTACCCGTGTGTTTGGCACTCAATGAGAAGGTACTCGGCACGCGTGAACTCGACGGGATTACAATGCAAACCGTACCGCCGCACGATGAGATTGTACTGCCCGAGATAAAGGATTATTCGGAGTTGGTCAAGGTGTATACGGGGGAGTTGCCGGAGGGAGAGGAAGTTCCGCCATTACTCACGGAAATGGACGACAAACTGAAAGCGTTCGAGCAAGTAAAAAGTTATGAACTCGGGCAAAAGCAAAGAAATGTGTTGGTTATCGGCACGGAAGAAAATATGTGCGGCCCGCTCAGATTCGCGTATTTGTTTGAAAAGTTAGACGAGCAATGCAAAATAAAACGGCGGATACGATTGCAGGCTACTACGCGGACTCCGATTATACCGCAATCACGGGCGGATAATATAGACTACCCACTGTTCCGTCGCGCGGAGTTACCAAGTTTTTATGACCCCGAACGGGTGACATATATTTATAACCTTATGAAGTTTGAAATTGTATTTGTGTTCGCGTGCTCAGATGAGGAAACCTCTCGCCCCGCGCGGATTGCATTGTACAAGGCACTGAAAGAACGTGGTTGTGAGGATATTGTATTCATAGATGAGGATTAACCGCACAAGGGAAATGTGTGGTTAATAATATAGGTGTAGATGTTTCTTAGAGATGATGTGACGGTGTTGTTAAAGGACATAACGGGGCAGATACAACCGCTCCCCACGGACGACAGAGAGCGGTTAATTCAGGGTGGTCGGCACTATTCGGAGATGTTGCCGCTTGAATATGTGCCGAGTGATGAATATGTCGCCGCGTACGAGAATGCGCTTGGGTTGTTTGCGCCCGAAACCGCAAGGGCAGTTGCCGCGGTTACGGACGAGATTGTCGGGCTCGGCGAGTGCGTATTGGTGTCGTTGGCAAGGGCGGGTACGCCGCTCGGCGTATTAGTTCGGCGATACGCGCGGTATCGGTATGGCGCGGATTTGCCCCACTACACCATAAGCATAATACGCGGGCGCGGTATCGACCGAAACGCCGTGCGCGATATTATATCGGCGCACCCCGACAAGCGATTGATATTTTTTGACGGGTGGACGGGCAAGGGTGCGATTGCGAATACGCTTGCGGCGGAACTCGGCGAACTC
>JAISLG010000164.1 GCA_031260615.1 Oscillospiraceae bacterium
TCTTTATCTTGATTATTTTTTTCACCGTCCGCGAGGACGGTGTTTTTTTATTTGTGAGGAGGTTATTACAAAACAACCCCTTGTCAAACGGTATTGACAAGGGGGGATTTTTGTTATTCCACGAAATTAGGCGTAAAACTTTCCGTCCACGGCAACCCATTTTTATTCAACCCGTCCATAAACGGGTCGGGGTCGAACTCCTCGATATTAAACACACCCGAACCAGTCCACGTCTTATCGAGTATCATTTTCGCGCCGAGCATAGCGGGGACACCCGTAGTGTAAGATATTGCCTGACTGCCGACCTCGCGGAAACATTCCTCGTGGTCGCAGACGTTGTACACATAGTATGCCTTATCCAGCCCATTTTTTTTGCCCTTATAAATGCACCCGATATTCGTTTTGCCGACAGTGCGCCCCGCCAAACTTGCGGGGTCGGGGAGTACCGCTTTCAAAAACTGCAACGGTATAATCTCGCGCCCCTCGTATATTATGGGTTTTATCGCGGTCATTCCCACATTTTCGAGGCATTTAAGGTGGGTGAGGTATGATTGCCCGAACGTCATAAAGAACCGTATCCGCTTGATACCCTTGATATTGATTGCAAGGCTTTCGAGTTCCTCGTGGTGGAGCAAATACATATCCTTTTCACCCACGCCGTCAAAGTCATACACTCGTTTAATTTCCATAGGGGCAGTTTCGACCCAACCACCTTGCCAATACGAGCCGTTCGCGCTGACTTCACGGATATTGATTTCGGGGTTAAAGTTAGTAGCGAAAGGGTATCCGTGGTCGCCCCCGTTGCAGTCGAGTATATCAATATATTCGATTTCATCAAAGTAGTGTTTCATTGCATACGCGGAGAACACACCAGTAACCCCGGGGTCGAAGCCACTTCCGAGTAGTGCGGTAAGCCCTGCGGACTTGAACTTATCTTTGTAAGTCCATTGCCATTTATATTCAAACTTTGCCTCATCGGGCGGTTCATAATTCGCCGTGTCGATGTAATTCGCGCCTGCTTTTAGGCACGCATCCATAATCGACAAATCCTGATACGGCAGTGCCAAATTAAGCACTGCATCGGGCTTGTATCGGTCGATAAGCGCGGCTGTTTCATCCGTATTATCCGCGTCCAGTTGTGCAGTAGTGATATTGCAATCCGTATATCCGCGCCGCGCAATATTGTCCTTTATAGCGGTGCATTTACTTTCTGTTCTACTCGCAATAAGCAAATCCGAAAACGTATCGGGGTTCATCGCGCATTTAATCGCCGCCACACCCGCAACGCCGCCCGCGCCGATAATGAGAAGTTTCGACATCTATTTGATAGTCCGTTCCTGTTCTGATTTAATTCCACGCTTGAAATGCGTTCTCGGTATATTTAAGCGACACTACCTGTCCGCCGTCACTTGTGGTACCCACTTCGACAACCGAATACCGCACCTCGTCATATTGTATCTCGGTGTTCTCATCAATATAACGGCGGCTCGCCTCGACAATGCGATTTTGTTTTCGCGAATCCACGGCATACATACCGCTCAAAGAACCTATTGCGCGTGTCTTGACTTCGATAAAGTCGAGTATATTACCGTTCTTTGCTATTATGTCCACTTCGCCGTATTTACCGTATTTGCCATACGGTAATTTGCGTTTGAAGTTACGGGTAAGCACTGACAGACCCTTGTCCGTCAGATAATCACAAACTGTGTTTTCACCCAATTTCCCGACGTTCATTGCATAAGCCATTGCCTACCTCCTTTATACGGTTTATTTCTTATCAATTCCAAAATGCAAACTGTTTAGAATCGCGGTTTGTTTCTCACGCATAACCAGTTCTTCATCGGGGGTTTCGTGGTCGTAACCAAGCAGATGATACAGCGAATGTGTAAGCAAAAACGCAAACTCGCGCGTTTCCGAATGTCCGTATAACTTAGCTTGTGCCTTCAACTTCTCCGCGCATATTATCGCATCGCCGAGCAACCCCGGTTCGTCCGCCGGGAATGACAACACGTCCGTCACCTTGTCATTACCGCGCCATTTCTTGTTAAGTTTTCTAATCTCGCGTTTGCCGACAATAGCCACCGACAACCCGAACGCGCCGTTATCCGCAATATGCCATGCGGCTTTCTTTTCCGACTGCAACACACCTATTGTTATTTTCTGCGATATTTCGGGAATGTCAATACCCGACAGACGTTTAAGTCCGCTAAAATAAATTTTTACGCTTTGTTTCATTATCTATTTAGTATTTCCGTTATCGTATGCTTTTATTATCTCCCGTACGAGGGGGTGTCGCACAATGTCGCGGTCGGTCAGTTTAACTATTCTTATCCCGTTGATATTTCCGAGTATCCGTATAGCCTCGCCAAGCCCCGACTTCCGAACATCAGGCAAATCCGATTGTGACGGGTCGCCTGTAATAACCATTTTGCTTCCCGCTCCGAGCCGAGTAAGGAACATCTTCATCTGTTCCCGTGTAGTATTCTGCGCCTCATCGAGTATT
>JAISLG010000099.1 GCA_031260615.1 Oscillospiraceae bacterium
TGCGCCGTTGAGGGGTCGTCACTTATGTCGTATGTGTCATTGTCATTCGCTATGTCGTCGTTGTCAGAGGTTGTTGTACTGTCCTTGGGTTGTTTAAGTGACATCAGTTTTTCCGCGTATGTGTTCGCGGCAATTGCTTGTGCCTTGATTGCCTCGGGTTCGTAGTTCGCTGGCATTTGCGCGAATACGCACCCCGTAATATACTCCACTCGGGTTAGCGTAATAATGTCGTTTCCGCTCGTCACAAGTAGCCTTATGTCAGAGGACGGTTTTAACAGCGACTGCTCTTTGCCCGTATTCCCAAATTTGCTGTTGACAAGAAGTGCCGTTAGAAGTAGACTTAAAAAGAGTATGCTGAGTGCCGCTGTGTGTTTCATATCGGTTTACATTCCTTATATAATGGGTGTACTTAGAATTACTTAAATAATATGAACGGGTAACTATTTTTATGACCGCAATTAAAACTTTGTCCTTTGCCATATTTACCGTATTTACGGCGATTCTCGCGTTCCTCCGTATCTTCCAACTCAAAACAATTGACGCGGACGGTATGCTCCCCGGGCGTACGATATTCGCGGGGTTTCCACTCTATATTGTCGCGCTCATTATGTTCTTTTGCGTATGGGGACTCGCTATTTTTTTGTCGCGCGAAAAGCAGACTTATTTTACGGCGGACTTCGGGGACGAAAATCACCGACCGTCTTTTTATGTTATCGGGGTGTTCGGCGTATTACTCTATGTAGTGGCGGCTATGTCATTTGTTAAGGGGGAAATGTTCGGGAATAAGTATGAGTTTTTGCGCGAATCGCTGACTTACGACAATGCTAAGACAACTACTTTTTTGGCATTGACCTTTATGGCGGCGGCAGCAGTTGCAATATGCTTTAACAAACTTACATTATCGGGCGTGTTTTTTGTCGGCTCGGCTATTACATCGGCGTTAGCGGCGTCCGCAGTGTTCAACAACAACTTGCTTATAAAACGGTTGCCGCATTTGTTGCTTGTATTCTTGGCGTATGTATTGCTCGCGTTATACTACTTGGCGTTGGCGCGAATATTCATCGTAAAAAAACCGAATATGGCTAAATCCGACCTCACGGGTTTGACGGGCGAGGAACTCAAAACTACGGAGCGCGAATACAATTTCCGATACGGGCGGCATCGGCTTTACGCGCTTATATTCGGCATATCGGCGGCAGGTATAATTGTATCGGAAACAGCGGCGAGTATAGTAAAATATGGGTTGCCCGCGCTGAACGCGGAGTATTTACTGTTACCGCTCGCGGCGCACGGGTTGCTTGCTGTGGTTGCGCTGTGGGTGCTTGCCGGGGAATCCCCGCGGACGAAGTGAGATACCCTCTGGGGTGTTTGCGAAAAATGAATACACCATCTAAACATTGGAGTTTGACGAGAACGGCAAGGTAATCCCAAATGCTCAAACTAAACATTGGAGTTTACCGATAACAGCAAGGTAATCCCAAATGCTCAAATTTTTTGCAGACTAAAAAACAACCTTAAACAGGTTGACACACACGCCGCATTTTGGTATAATTCCCCATAACTAAACAATACTGTAAATAAATAAAAAACCACGGAGGAACCTTGGCTAATAAATTCTGTTATCTGTTCTCAGAAGGGAACAAGGAGATGCGTAACCTGCTCGGCGGTAAAGGCGCGAACTTGGCGGAGATGTCAGGTCTTGGCTTACCCGTTCCGCAAGGGTTCACCATTACGACCGAAGCGTGTACGCAGTATTACGACGACGGGCGTAAAATCAATGACAGTATCCAAAAAGAGATACTCGATTACGTCGGTAAAATCGAAGCCCTCAATGGGAAAAAATTCGGCGATAAGACGAACCCCCTCCTCGTGTCCGTCCGCTCAGGTGCGCGCGCGTCAATGCCGGGTATGATGGATACTATCCTCAACCTCGGTCTTAATGAGGATATTACCGAACTCCTCGCGAAACAGTCTGGGAATGCTCGTTGGGCGTGGGATTGCTACCGCCGTTTCGTGCAGATGTATTCCGATGTGGTTATGGAACTCGGTAAGGAAACTTTCGGGAAATTACTCGATGCTAAGAAAAAACAAAAAGGCGTTGAACTCGATGTCGATTTGACCGCCGACGACCTCAAAGAACTCACTAATCAGTATAAAGCGGAGTACAAATCCAAAATCGGCGAGGCGTTCCCCGATGCCCCCATTGACCAGTTGTTCGGCGCGGTAAAAGCCGTGTTCCGTTCGTGGGATAACCCCCGCGCTAACACCTACCGCCGTGAAAATGGTATCCCTTACTCTTGGGGTACTGCCGTAAACGTGCAGCCTATGGTGTTCGGTAACCTCAATGACGACTCGGGTACCGGTGTCGCTTTCACGCGTAATGCCTCCACGGGTGAAAAGGCTCTCGACGGCGAATTCCTTATCAACGCACAAGGCGAGGATGTGGTCGCAGGTATTCGTACCCCCCATAAAATCGCTAAGTTGGCTGAGATTATGCCCGATGCGTATAAGCAGTTCATTGATATTTGCGACAAACTCGAAGACCATTACCGCGATATGCAGGATATGGAATTCACTATCGAGAATAAAAAACTCTTTATGCTCCAAACCCGTAACGGTAAGCGTTCGGCTGTTGCCGCGCTTAAAATCGCTTGCGACTTGGTCGACGAGGGGCGTATCGACGACAAAAAAGCGGTTACCCTTATCGACCCGAAACAACTCGACGAGTTACTCCACCCTTGCTTTGACAAAAAAGCACTTGACGATGCTAAGCCGATAGGCAAGGCAATAGACGGCTCTCCCGGAGCGGCTGTCGGACAGGTTGTATTCACCGCTGACGAGGCGGTTAAACTCGGCAAGCGCGGCGAAGGTAAAAATGTTGTTCTCGTTCGCCTCGAAACTTCCCCAGAGGACATCGAGGGTATGATTGCCGCACAGGGTATCCTTACCGTTCGCGGCGGTCGTTCGTCACACGCCGCTGTCGTAGCGCGCGGAATGGGTACGCCCGCCGTTGTCGGTTGCACCGAAATCGACTACCACGGCGAGGACGACGGCGAGAAATATTTTGTTCTCGGCGGACAGAAAATTAAACAGGGCGACTATATCTCCCTCAATGGTTCGACAGGTAAAATATACGCCGGCGCAATCAAAACTTTCGAGCCGAATATCGAGGACGACGCAAACTACGTTCGTATTATAAAATGGGCTGACAAATATCGCCGCCTTAAAGTCCGCACCAATGCCGATACGCCGCGCGATGCACTCAAAGCCGCTGAATTCGGTGCGGAGGGTATCGGCTTGTGCCGCACCGAGCATATGTTCTTTGAGGATAGAATCGCCGCTTTCCGCGAAATGATTCTCGCGGACGACAAGGCAGGTCGTGAAAAAGCACTCGACAAAATCGAGCCGCTACAACAAAGCGACTTCGAGAAACTCTACGAGGCTCTCAAAGGGTATCCCGTTGTTATCCGATTCCTCGACCCGCCGCTCCACGAATTCGTCCCCACTGACCCTGAGGATATTAAAGCTCTCGCAAAGGACACCGGCGTAACAGTCGAACACGTCAACGCTGTAATTACGTCGCTCCACGAGTTTAACCCGATGATGGGGCATCGCGGTTGCCGCCTCGCTGTAACCTACCCCGAAATCGCCGCTATGCAAACCCGTGCAGTAATTAAGGCGGCTGTTGCCGTGAATAAAAAGGGTATCAAGGTTGTTCCCGAGATAATGATACCGCTTGTTGGCGATGTTAAGGAACTCGCGTATGTCAAGAAAACCGTTGTTGAAACGGCAGACGCAACTCTCAAAGCCCTCAAATCTGACATCAAATATTCAATCGGCACAATGATTGAAATACCGCGCGCGGCATTAACCGCGGACGAGATTGCAAAAGAGGCGGAATTCTTCTCATTCGGGACGAACGACCTCACACAAATGACATTCGGTTTCTCGCGTGACGACGCCGGCAAATTCCTCCCGTCCTACTACGAAGCTAAGATTTACGAGAACGACCCGTTCCAGACAATCGACCAGAACGGCGTTGGGCAACTCGTGAAACTCGCAGTAGAAAAGGGCAAAGCAGTAAAAGGCGATAAGATACACTTCGGTATTTGCGGCGAACACGGCGGCGACCCGGCTACCGTCGAATTCTGCCACAAGGTTGGGTTGGATTACGTTTCCTGCTCGCCGTACCGCGTTCCGATTGCTCGCTTGGCTGCTGCACAGGCTGCCATTAACAACGGGTAAGTACAAGGCAATATAAGGCAATACAAGGCAATACTAACAACCATATTACCGAGGGGTGCCGCCCCTCGGTAATATAAATTGTCCCCCCATTATATCCCCCCGCTTAGTCCCCCATATGCGCCGTTAGCTCAGTTGAATAGAGCAGCCGCCTTCTAAGCGGCAGGTCATCGGTTTGAGTCCGATACGGCGTACCATTTTTCGTACCATTGTTTTTTTACACAACCCGTTCGGGTTGTCTGTGAGGTAATTTGCCCCCACCTTTGCTCTATATTGTGCTTCCGTGCTACAACGAACGGGACGTGCTTCCTCTGTCGGCAAATACGCTCGACAGTTATCTTCGGGAACTTATTCGCGATGGGTTAGTGTCTGACAAGTCTAAAATGCTGTTCGTGGACGATGGGTCGACGGACGGCACATTTGGTGTAATTGCCGATTTGTGCGATAAGTACGATACCGCAACGGGGTTGTCCTATGCCCCCAACCGTGGTATGTTCACCGCTATTTATGCCGGGTTGTCCGCCGTAATCAACGAAACCTCCGCCGATATTGTCATAACTATCGACTCCGATTTGCAGGACGATATCTCCGCAATCGCCGATATGGTCGCGCAATATTCAAATAAAAACTGCGACATAGTATACGGTGTTCGGACGGACAGAACCTCCGATTCGTTCCTCAAACGCTCCACTGCCGAAAATTACTACCGATTTATGAACAATATCGGCGTACCTATGCTGTTTAATCACGCCGAGTATCGCCTTATGTCACGGCGCGTGTGTGAGCAACTCCTCACGTTCGATGAGAATATGCTGTACTTCCGTGTGTCCGTACAAATGCTAAACTACAAGTCGGGAACATCGGGCTACTCGCGGAAAGAACGGCTCGCAGGGATTACCCACTTCAATCCGCGCAAGATGATAAAACTCGCGCTGGACTCAATCCTTACCTACTCGAAACTGCCATTTCAAATATGTACTTTTTTTATGACACTATTCGGACTGTCGGGAATCGCGGCTACAATATGGCAATTAGCAACCGCACAGTACGCAACCGCAACTACCCTCGCCCTCCTGTCTGTACTGCTGTTCGGTATCGCTTTCTGTGCCTCTTACATCGGGCGCGTGTACCGCATACGCTTTAAGCCGTCGTTCAGAGTGACCGATATGATAATCAAAAATAAATAAAACGCGCCTGACATCTCGTAAACGCAATAAACCGCATACCTGAATTGTATTATGGAGAGGGGGCAACACAACCGAACCCCCTTCACCCACCTGTATTCGCAACAACGAACCCTCTGAATAAATTTGGTTGCTTTTCGCAACTTCCAGCCCGTACGGCGAGTACCGCAGGGTCAAGGGGGCGCGTAGCCCCCTTGTGGGGGTTTGGGGGCAACGCCCC
>JAISLG010000136.1 GCA_031260615.1 Oscillospiraceae bacterium
AAACATATATCCGCATATATATTATATGCGGATATATTATTGCAATATATATGTAATTTAAGTGGGGAGGAGGGAAACTATAATGGAGAACAAACAGGGAATCGACGAGGACAGTTTGAAATTTTGGGGCAATTTAGTGGGTATCGTAGAGGAGATACGCGGGTTATTTAACGACCTTGCGGCGGCGGCGGGAGTAAATTCCGCAATCGCGATGACGGTGATGACTATAAAGAATATACAGCCAATCACAGTTACGGGGTTCGCGCAGTATATCGGTATCAAGCAGAGTAACGCGAGTGTTATGCTAAAAGCGTTGGAACTGAAAGGCGTAATTACTCGTACACAGTGCAAGAGCGAGAAAGGCGACGAGCGCAAAAAATTTATCCAACTAAGCGAAAAGGGGGAGAAACAAGCAGCCCAAATCGGTAAAACGCTGTGCGAGGCGTACGCGAAATTTACCAGTATCGCAGGCGTGGCGAATATCCAAGATATTACACGCGGCTCGGACCTGTTCCTCGAAACGATAAAAAAATATCGGGAGGGGCAAGCTCTGTCACAGGCAACGCAATCGACGGCAAATCCGGCAGAAAACATACCCGCGCAAGGCGATACAAAATTTGAAGAAAAAGTTTAAGGGAGGGCATTAGACGTGTTAGAACTTAAAAACATAACCAAAGTCTATAAAATCGGCGACATCGAAACACGCGCGTTAAACGGCGTGTCCGTTTCATTCCGCGAGAAGGAATTTGTAGCGATTTTAGGGCAGTCGGGGAGCGGTAAAACCACTGCCCTGAATATAATCGGGGGGTTAGACAGATACACGAACGGCGACCTTATAATAAAGGGCAAGTCCACGAAGGAATTTAAGGATAAAGATTGGGACGCGTATCGGAACAACTCAGTTGGTTTCGTATTCCAGAGTTACAATCTTATCACGCACTTGTCTATTGTGGATAACGTAGAACTCGGTATGACATTATCGGGGGTATCCCCGGCAAAACGCCGCGCCAGAACAATAGAGGTGTTAGAGCAAGTCGGGCTTAAAGAACACCTCCACAAAAAACCGAACCAATTATCGGGCGGTCAGATGCAGCGTGTAGCAATTGCGCGCGCACTTGCGAACGACCCCGAAATATTATTATGCGACGAGCCGACGGGCGCACTCGATACCGAAACGTCCAAACAGATAATGGATTTGATAAAGAAGGTAGCCGAGGACAGACTCGTGATTATGGTAACGCATAACCCCGAAATTGCGGAGGAATACGCCGACCGTATTGTCCGTTTCCGTGACGGGCAAATATCGGAGGACTCGAACCCTTACACTGCCGCCGACAGCAAGGAAATATTCAGCCTACAAAAATCCGCGATGAATTTCCTCACTGCTCTTAAAATATCGGGCAAGAACCTGATGACGAAAAAGGGACGGACATTCCTCACCGCGTTCGCGAGCAGTATCGGTATAATTGCGATTGCCGTGGTATTGTCGTTATCGAACGGATTCCAAAAGGTAATCGAAAAGTTCCAGCAATCGGCAATGGGTGACTTCCCGATAATAGTAATGCCCGAAACGCAGGAAATCAACCGCGAGGAAATGGAAAAGCAAAATTCCGCGCGGAGCAACCAATCGGCAATATACGGCGGCGTAGTTGAACGGGATTTGCCGACGGCGATTGAGTTATATGACGGGTCGAATATGACGATTACGCACCGTAATATGCTTGACGACAATTATATGAAATACATCAAGGAAATATCGTCGGCGACACTCCGAAACATCGGTTACGGGCGAATCAGCACATTACACTTTGTCCGCAAAGAGGGCGACAAGTATATACCATTCTCGGTAATGCCCGTGGCAATGGGCGAGGGTGGCGGCACGGATATATCATCTATGTCGAGCGCGGGGTTAGTAAGTTACCCCGAACCGAACGACCCGAAAGACGCGGCGTATATAGCGCGCGGATATGAAGTTGTTGTTGGCGAGTTCCCGAAATCCTCGACAGACGCGGTTGTTGTCGTAGATAACTTAGGGCGGATACCGCTTGCGACAATGCAGAAATTCGGGATTGGCTTTGACGACTGCAAAATAGAATATGACGATGAGAAAGACCCCGAACACAAAAGCCCGTTATACAAACTTGATTTTGCCGCGATTACGGGTATGGAACTCAAAATCGCATTGAACGACGACTACTACAAGTATTTTGCGCAGAACCATAATTATATCGACATTGAGAACTTTGCGAAAGCGGAAGTCCTGTCCGAATACAGTGCGGAGATAATGGAAAAACTCGGCAAAGAACTCGGCGAGAAGTACGCGGCGGAACTTGCACCCGCGATTTCAGCGGAGGTTATGGGGAAATACCTCGAACCGTTCTACGCGGCACTTGCGGCGGCGGGCATTGCGCCATCTGATTTAGGGATAGACGTGAACAACCCATTAGCGGGATTGGCTGCACTTGGGAGTATCAATCCGCTTGACCCAAGCACAATACCCGACGGGGTAAGTTTAGAAACGATTGCGGCACTCGGCAAGGTGAAGATGCCTGAAATGGGCGCGATGACAGCGGAGATTAGCGAAAAAGTCGGCGAGGCTATTAAGGAAAAGGTTACCGAGGAAATGCAAAGTTATGCTGAGAACCCGCCTGAGGAACTCAAAGGGTTAGAGGCTAAACTTATCGAGGACGGCGAGTTAAAGGACAAATACGAGAAGAAACTGCAAGGATACGCAAAGACGGCATACGAGAGCACTACCAGCGTAACCGTGCGTATATCGGGCATTATCATATCCCGTCCCGACAGTGTTATGAGTTTCCTTTCACCCGGTATGGCATTTTCCGACAAGTTAGTCGAGGAAATTCTGAACGCTAACCAAAACAGCAAGATAGTAACAGAGCAAAAAGCGCATCCCGAAACGAATATACTGACGGGGGAAGCATTCCTCAGCACTGACGGCGGACAAATGGCAATGATGACGGGCGGACTTGACTACGAAATGGTAATGAAGTTAATCGGCGGCGATGCCGAGCCATTTTTCCTTATGTTATTCCCGTCGAGTTTTGACGGCAAGAACGACTTGCTTGACGAACTGAACGCGTATAACAAGGCATCGTTTGACAAATTCAAAGACACTTTGAAAGCGGCGGGATACACGGGCGACCTATCGAGCACCGACCAAAATAAATTCGACAAGGATTTTGTATCGGATTTACCGAATGATGTCAAGGACAAATTACACGAGAAACTTGGATTAAAGAAGGGTGTTAAAGTCGAGGACGTATTTAACACGGATTATTACAGTGTAACGTACACTGACCTTGCGGGTTCAATCACGGAGATGACGGAGGGTATAATCGACACGATTACGATTGTGCTGATTGCATTCGCGGCAATATCCCTGATAGTAACGCTGATAATGATAGCGATTATCACATACACGTCCGTACTTGAACGCGTAAAGGAGATTGGTATACTGCGTGCGCTTGGAGCGCGGAAAAAGGATATTACACGCGTATTCGACGCGGAAACATTCTGGGTGGGCGCATTCAGCGGCGCGCTTGGCATTGCGATAGCGTACTTGCTTACGATACCGATTAACGCGATTATCGAGAACGCGACGAACATTGCGAATTGCGCGAAGTTGAACCCGTTACACGCGGTGCTATTGTTTGTTATATCGACACTCCTTACGGTTGCGGGCGGACATTTACCGGCACGGAAGGCAAGCAAGATGGACGCTGTGGAGGCTCTGCGGAGCGACTGACACACAGGCAAGTGGCAAGGGGCAAGGGGCAAGGGCAAGGGCAAGGGGCAACGAGGGGCTACGATTATTGCTTTTCTCGGGGGCTTTGCCCCCGAACCCCTATTTGGCTTTTACTCGGGGGCGGTGCCCCCGAACCCCCAGCAGGGGGCTACGCGCCCCCTGCACCCCGCGGCAGCGTGACGCT
>JAISLG010000001.1 GCA_031260615.1 Oscillospiraceae bacterium
AGGCGGCGGCGGTCGGCGTATTGGCGTATTCCGTCCAGTAATCGTTATTTTCCTCGGCGGCGACATAGAATTTGTCACTCATCTGCTCGGTAAGCGCGTAGTATTCCCACTCATCGTCCGTACCTCCGACCATACTCCAATACGCGTTCAGGCAAAAATTCACCGCGTTAAATAATCCGCTGTATTTGAGTACGATATTATCCGAGTTTACGCACGCGAGGTATGCAATAAAATTCGCCTCACTTTCGCGCATAAACCCCGACAGATGCGACAATTCGTGGCACATTGTGAACCCGAGTTCGGTGGGCGGACAGTCGGTATTGTAATTCGCTTCGACCGTGAACGGGTTATAAATGCCCGTGAGCATAAACGGCGACAGAATATACTTGCTCCCGACAATACCCTTTGGTTTCGGGTAGTATGTTTTTAACACAGGGTATTTTTTCGATAGATTCTTCATTGCGGCGACTGCGTCGCTATCAGTGGGAACGGCATTTGTGTCGAGGTCGGTATTACGGTAGAGTGCGGTTAATTCGCCGATTATCGCGGCGGTTGTCCTGAATAATGCCTCGCGGTCGTACGCGGTATCGGCTGGGAGTTTGACATATTCGGAAAACGGGGTACGGCTGTAATTGATACCGCAGTTAAATTGAAACACAAACAGCGCGGACATAACCACGCAAACCGCGCCGCCGACCGAGAATCGCTTATGCCATACTCGCCGCGCAACAAACACGCAAATCAATGCCAAAACCAATACAGGTATCAAAAACTCACCGACAGGGTACTGCACTGCCCCGAACAACCGCCCGAACACGTTTACAGACAACCAATAAAACGTGTTTGCGTGGAAGTCGGCGAATTTCGGTATAATATGCGCGAATATGTACGCGAGCAGATTAACCGCCCCTAAGACGATTCCGACCGATAATAGACGGTGCTTTTGGACATAGCGTATTAGTTTTCTCATAGGAAACCAAAAGAACACGATTCTTTCAACAATTATCCCATTAAAAGGCGTGTCCTCATTATCAATATATATGTCGTGTAGGGCGGCAACGCACCATTGCGCCCTACACGACATATTTTCGGTTGTGTTTACTTATTCGTGTTTGTCGTCGTCATCGTCGAAGAAGTTTGAGTCGAAAGTCAGTATCTTTCCGCACTTGTCGCACTTATGCGAGCCACTCTCGATGTCCTCGAAATGCACAAGTATCACGTTACCGCAGTCGGGACACGTTATCTCGTATTCGCTGTCGTCCTCCTCGTCCTCGTCCGATTCCGCGTTGTCCGCATCGTTGAAAAACAAGTCGGTAATCTCGTCAACCGATTCACTGAGGTCGTTCAAGTCGTCAGTTATGTCGTCTAATTCCGTACTCGTGTCGTCCGCGAACTCCTCCAATTCCTGTATGCGGTCGTTGTAATCGTCCACGACTTCGTTCACTAACGCGGTTAAGTCGATGAGTATATTTCTGAGTTTGGACGCTTCGTCCGTTTCCACGGATTTTCCCAATCCGTCCGCAAGCCCTTGCAAATACGCGGCTTTTTGTATTGCGTCCATTGTTTCATAAGACGGGATTTTTCGTTTTGCCATTTATTCTCTCCGTTGCCGCGTTTTTTCACAGCAAATAATTTTTATTTTTATCCGCGTATTCTTTCAGACGCGCGTTGTAACTTTCGTAAGCAGCGGTTTCAAAGGGCAGTGTAATATCCTTTTCGCCGACGGTTGATGCAATATATTTTGCGAACGGCGGGTTTTGTATTAACAGAGGACCGATGAGGTAAGTCGCGAAAAAGTTATTCAAACGAAAACCCTCGCCGCTCCCCGATATTCCGTCAAGCCCGACACCACGAACGGTATCGAACAAATTCGAGTCTGTCCCTGTGGTATGCGCGAATTGCGACTTATACCCAACAATTCCCATTTTGTTAAAATTTCCTAAATAGAACGAATTGTGCCGTTTAAGCATTTGTCGCCGTGCCGTATTTGGGAATACACCAAGTCCTGATATTGTTTTTTCGCCGTCTTGTATGCGTTCGCCGAAAACTTCGAGGGCATTCCCAGTAATCAGGAATGTTGTGTTGTTGTCTAATTCGCGGATAAAATCCGATTTGTATTCTGACAGTGCGGATATAGCACATTCTTGCGCTGCTTCGGTCATCGAACCCATATAGACTATTGCCGCTTTGTTATCGGCGAATAGCGGTCTATCGGTACTTAAAGTCCGCACCAACTTGAATTCGGGTAACATTTTCGACAAATACTCGGCGTTATACGGGTCGCCGAACAGGGTACACAAATCGGGGTACAAAAATTCGATTATTTTCATATACTTGCCCCCTGTCGCGCGGCAGCAATCGCAGTAACCTTATCAAAGACGATACCTACGCGCTTTGGTATATGAAACCCGTGTAATAGCCATACACTTTCGCCACCGTTCAGGTCAAGTAGGTAGGGAGCGTCAATTTCGTGTTCAGTAAGGTACAATTTATTTTCGGGTACACCTGCGAGGAGCAACCGCAATTTGAAGTCGAAGCGGTGTTGTCCCGTGAGGATAATCCGCGTAATATTGGTTTTATTGAGCGTTTCAAAATTGCATTCATAAAGCCAGCAAGCACTTTCCGTCCACTCATCGTTTTCGGCGGGGTAATTCATCATAAAGACGAGAGTTACCGCTTTTTCTTGTGCAGTATGCGCGGCGACGTATTCAAAAGTTCGCTCACACGCGGAGGGGTTGTAGTCCTTTGTTGCGTGCTTGACGATTGTAATATCGCCGATTTTTGTTTCCCCAAACCGTATTTCGGGTATCTTTGCGACATCGAAAAACCGAGCAACTTGTTTGGTATCCAAGCCAAATTCGCGCAACACTGCCGCAACGGATATTACATTAAGGATATTAAAATCGCTGTCGGAGGGCAATCGCAAAGACAAGTCGGTGTCAGTTTCACGGACATTTATCCGCATATTTTGCTTGTCCGCATTATACCCCATATATGCCGCGACAGTTGTCGAATTTTGCGATTGCGGCGCATTTTCAAGACGAAAATACACGCGGCTGTTTTGCGGAGCAATATTGCGGGAGTACAGGTCCTCGGCGTTCAAAATGAGTTTGGCACGCGGCGGAATTGCTTTTTGGAGCAACTCGGCGATATATTCGGGGTGCGCGTTTCGCATAAGCGAGTCACGCTCGATATTGACGACAAGTATAATGTCGGGGTCAACGAACGGGAGGGATTTATACGCGGCGCGCTCATCGGTTTCGAGTACGGCGACATCGCATTTGACTTTACCGAACAGTGTAACACCCTTAGCGAGGCACGCGGCAATACCCTCTGGGAGGTTCGACCCGTCTTTATTATTGACGGTACGATAGCCCGAAAACGCGAGCGCATCGCCAATCAAATTGGAATTGGTGGTCTTGCCGTTCGTACCCGTGACGACGATAATTTTGGGCGGTTTCTTGATACGGCGTAGAAAATCAGGACATATTTTAAGTGCGACCGCACCTGGAAAGTGCGATGCGGTTCTGCCTAACAGCCGCAAGAGGACATACGACGACTTCGCCGCCCACAACGCTATAATAAATCTCATATACACCACATAGACAACAGGCAACAGGCAACAGGCAACAGGCAATAGGCAAAGGAGCAAGAGGAG
>JAISLG010000016.1 GCA_031260615.1 Oscillospiraceae bacterium
GAGGTTATTGTCCCGTCACCGTTTCTGTCGGTAACAAAGAGGCAATCCGCCAAAAACTCACGCATAGCGTCGTATGCTTTCGAGTTCAGCGCACTTACAGGCGGAAACTTATAATACCATTTGAACTCAACGTCATTTTGTCCGAGCGCGGTGAGGGTTGCGTTGTTATTCGCGTTGATAAGTTTAAGTGTGGGTAGGTAAGGAGTGCCGTCATACGCCTTTGTAATCGTGACCCCGTTATTTTGCGAAAACCGTAATTTAGACTGCGTGTACAAATCGAAGAACACGGTAGGCGCATCTCTCCACGAGAACTCACACACACGCACAATCTTATTTGACGACGTAGAATTTTCGACATATGTGGTAATCTCGAATATCTTAGTAATATCTTTCCCTTCGGGAATTAACACACCGGCGTCATCGAGCGCATCAACCACACGCGTATGAAGGCACTCAATCGCAATTTCGTATTTACCCGCCAACTCACGGATAGCGTTAGTCACATCACCGTCTTCAAAAAAGTATTGCTTGTTTGCAACGAGCCGCTCCCCAGGAATCATCTGTTGCAGATACCATATAAGCGAGCCTGCCTCGGGGTCCTCATAGGAAGTCAGCGCGAACGAGTTAAGGTATTCAAAAATCAGGTCATTGAGGACTAATGTTTCCTCCTTGACCTGTTCGTCACCGATGTCCGTCCGAACCTTATTTTTCTGCGTATTCGCGGTGTAGAACAAAGCGGTTACCATAGCGAACATAAACGTCATAAGTATCAGTGTAATGAACAACACTGACCCACGCCGTCCGTTAAAGCGCGGATTAAGCCCGAGCCGACATTTGAAACGGTCGATGTAACCGCCAACGCCTTTACGGCGCATTTCCTTTTCCTCAAACATTTTCCTTACCTCTTCCGTTACTTACGATATGTATGCTGCTCGTAAAAATGTCCGTTTCCGATATTTTACTACCCTTTTTGTTCCCTGAAAGCTTATGGCTCTCAGGGAACAGGGTTCAACTAAGGTTTAATATAGTATATGTGTTATTTCACGAAACTGCAAGCGTTTTCGGGTGAAAATTTCGTGAAACTTTGGGCACGGCATTACTTTTCAGCCGCGTTCTTCTCGAACTCATTCCAAACGCCATTATCTTCGGGCTGAACGCCGTCAATCGCGGGCTTGCCAAAGTATTCTTCGAGTTGTTCCGCCTTATTCGGGTCAGCGGGGACGTCAAAGTATTTCACGACATAAAGTGTAATAGACACGTCATATTCTATCTTCTGATTAACCCCAGGTGCGGCGATGTCCGCGGAGTAACCAGGTGTAAGCGTAACACTCATTGCGCGGTTGTAGTCGTTCACATAGTCGATGAATTTAAGCGCGGTCGTATTATCCTTAGCCACGAACTTAAACGAGTAGGTAAGCGAACCGGGCTCTGCTTTTTCCGCTTCGAGGTACCACCGAGCGAACTCGAACAGGTATGCTTTATATGCGGGGCTATCCGCGATAGTGATAAGCCCTTCACTGTTTGCTTTGTCCGCACCATAAATCTCGGTGTAGTGTTCTTCGTACGTTATATCCGAACTTGCATCGTAAAATTCGCGTTGATATGCGAGTTGGAGAACGGCGAGAGTAGCGGCTTCCCCTATTGCCTGTGCCTCCGTACCTTTGTCGCTGTATGAGAGTTCTGTCCAACCGATACCGAGGTTTTTGAGGACAACGCGGAGAACATCAGCGACTTGCCCTTCGGTCGCGGCGGCAGTAACCTGCGAATCCACGACTTTGCGGAGTGTAGCGGCACGCATACCGTAAACGGGGTTGCTCTCGGTGAAGTTCTGTATCCCGAGGGCAGTTGAGCCGATGTCGCTCGAATAAGTTACACTTTTATTTTCAAACTCGGGGCGTTCAACTATTTCCTCACCCGCGCCGACGGAGGCATTAAACCCGTCTATTACGGTACCCCAGTAGGTGGTGATAATACCGGGGACATCGGATTTATCCGCAAGCCCCATCTCATCCCAGAAGTATTTTTCGGCTTCCGAAACATTCTTGACGAGGTTCTTATAGAGAGCCACGTTATCAATTTCTTCTTGCCGTTCACCCTTGACTTCCGATATTTCCTTTTTTTTCACTGCGATTGCGTCATCGGTTTCCTTGAATTTTTCGAGGGCGGGCTTAATAAACATAAATGTCGACACCACCGTAATTGCCACTGCAATCAAAAACAGGAGCGTTGCCTGAACAGGTTTTGATAATTTCATAATATCCTCACAGTATTTTTTTGGACTGTAATATCGCTCCTTTCTTTATGCTGCTGGTGCTTCGGGTACTTCTTCCGCCGCCGTAGTAGCCGCCGTTGTTACAACTGGGGTATTCCCTCCGTTATCGGGCAAAGTCGGTATAATATCAACGGTATCGGTGAGCGCGTTACCCGCGCGTACTTTCATATTAAGGGTGAAAGTATACAAACCGCCGATGTGGTCGTTGACGAGTGTAAGTGACTGTCCGATAGAGTTGGTGTAGTATTCGCCTGCGGTCATATCGGTGGTGGTAATGCCATTATTTACGATATCGAAGAACGCGCCTTGTTTTTGGAGAGCCGCGATGAAGTCCGCGACTAACTTATCCGCGCTGCCCTTGCCGTCCACTTCCACGACGGTACGGGGGATTGCGAACGTCATAGTGAGGTCATATTGATTCAGGTTGAGGAGTTGGGTGTAGTATACTTTATCTCTGAACGCCTCGGAGTACACAACTTGGTTCAAGGAATTCACAACATCCGACCCGAATTTCGGTTGGAACTGGTGGAGTGTCCGTGCGAGTTCGACTTGCCGCAAGTAGTTTTGGATATTATCGAGAACACCTTGCTGGTCACTGAGCCGCGCCTCCAATGCCGCGCCGCCCATTTCGTTGTAGTCTTTTTTTAATTTCGAGAGGTCTTTATCCTTACCTGCCTGTATAGTGGTGAGCGCGGTAATTGCAATACCGAACCCGATGATGAACACACCCGCGACACCTGCGGCAATCAACCCGAATTTAAGGGAGTCATTTTTGGTACGCGTATCATCATTTTCGAGGAAGTTTACATTTTCGGTTTTCTTATCGATGAGGTAGAACGCACCCGTGATATTACCGCAACGGAGGAAGTCCACGCCGAAGTTGACGGTAACGCCGCGAGGGCGAGCGAACGGCTCAACGGGAATCCCGAACTGTTGTTCAAACGCCTGAGTAAGTGCGGGCGCATCGGAAACGTCCCCATAGTATTGTATTTTTTTAATTGGCTTATCGGGCTGTTGACTCTGCCAGAAGTTAATGAGGTAGAACACGTTATCGAACACGGCGAGTGAAACGTAATCCGAGCCTTCTTGGTAATCGGACGGGTCGATATTGATATAGCGCGACACTTGGAGCGCACCCTCATCGTAGAGGTTGAGGTTGATAAACTTATCGGAGAGTTGGACGAGGAGGAGGGGGTACTGGTCGGAGAAAAACTCTTTGTTATGCGTAATTACGCGTGTAACGGAGTTATTCGACACAATGAGGTTTTTGAGTTTAAGCCCTGCCTGACGGAACAGGTGAGTATACCCATCAATAACCGAATAAGGGCAAGCGGTAGCCGACACTTTAAGCATCGCCTGGCCGTCCTCGGCACTAAACGAGTCTATAATAATATAGGTAATTTTGTAATCAGACGTAGTGCCGAGGCTATTCGAGATAATATTCTCGATAATCGGACGCCAATCGTCTTTTGTTGCGGGGGCGGGGAACGTAAGGTCACGATAGATTATCTTAGAGGAGGAAAACGAGCATATAACGTCTTTTTCCTTCATCTGTTCTTTCTGGATAATCTCGTTAATCTCCGCCGCCATAATCTGGACGTCTTTAATTTCGCCGTCCTCGACACTACTCGTCGGAATTTCGCGGCTGTCCTCGGAGTAGATATGGACACGCCCGTTGTGTTCGCGACCGCGAACGACTTTAAGCTGGTTAAGGTTAATATCAACGCAAATCATACGATACGTTCCTTTTTTAATTATTAGTAAATGCCGCACGCCACCAGTCGTAATGTTCGGCTTAAAGCCGCCTGATACCTATGATATAACTTTTACTCGCCAATCGCGCCAACCGATATGATACTTTTACTCGCCAATCGCGCCCATTGAACCATAGAGCAGCGGGAATATACCTGCAAGAACCAACCCGACCATACCGCCCATTACGATAATCATAACTGGTTCGAGCAT
>JAISLG010000026.1 GCA_031260615.1 Oscillospiraceae bacterium
GTAAACGTATGGTATTATATGTATAAAGAGTTATTGTAATGGGTGATATATTGCCCGTGATATTTATAGATATTTTATAGGTGATTATGGAATTTAAGGGTCTAACATCGGAACAGGTCGCCGACTCGCGCAAGCAGTTCGGTTCAAACTCACTATCCGAAAAACAACAGGAAACATTCGTGCAAAAATGGCTCGCTAACCTCACTGGCGATGCTATGATTAGGATACTCCTTTTCGCGCTCGTGCTTAATATCATCTTCTATATATTAAAGGTAGCGGGTGTCATAGAAGCCGATATTGAATGGTATGAATCCGCAGGTATCGCTGCCGCCGTTCTTATTGCAACGCTTGTGTCCACCTTCTCCGAATTCCGCAACGAACAGTCATTTAGGAAGTTGCAAGAGGAAGCAAGTCGTATCAAAGCGAAGGCATATCGTGACGGCGTTCTCACTGAAATATTAGTGGACGATATTGTACAGGGCGACTTCATTCGGTTAGAGAGCGGTGATAAAATATCCGCTGACGGAACGGTTATTTGGGGCGATATTAAAGTGGAGCAATCCGCGCTTAACGGTGAATCCGAGGACGTTCGGAAATTACCGCTAATCCCAGGTGCAGTAGTACCCGGGCAGACCGAAAAGATAGATTGGCACGATAATGCAAGCGTATATCGTGGCTCTGTTGTCACATCAGGTGCAGGTGTAATGCAAGTTACCGTCGTCGGCGACAAGTCGATGTATGGGAAGATTGCACAGGAACTTCAAGAGGAAGACGACCGCGATTCCCCTCTCAAAGTGAAATTATCAGGGCTCGCGGACGGTATCGCAAAATTCGGATACATTGGCGGCGCGTTGATAGCCGTTGCATTCTTTATTATGCAAATGGTAAACTTCGAGGTAGTGGTTGACGGCGTAACAAAGACGGGTGTTGCCGAGTTTTTCAGCAGTTGGGTAAACCCCGTGCAAACCGCTATCGAGGCGGTTATACTCGCCGTTATTATTATAGTAATGGCTGTTCCTGAGGGTTTGCCCCTTATGATTGCCATTGTTTCCGCGCTTAATATGGGCAAAATGCTCAAAGATAACGTACTCGTCCGCAACCGCGAGGGTATTGAAACCGCTGGCTCGCTTAATATCCTCTTTTCCGATAAAACAGGTACTATTACCAAGGGCAAACTCGAAACTGTACTGTTCGCGCCGAGTGACGCGACAGAATACAAGAATATCACAGATATTCCCACTCCTGTCGGGAAAATACTGTCCGCGTCACTACTTTGCAATACCACCGCCGTTATAAATCACGGTGCGAATGGCGTGGAAATACTCGGTGGGAACGCAACCGAACGCGCCGTTGTAGCGTTCGCGGCAGGGCGCGGTTATGACGCGCCAAATGTGACAACAGTCGCGAATATTCCCTTTAACTCCACAAACAAATATTCGGCGACGCAAGTGACGGGCGACATAAAATACACCCTTATAAAAGGCGCACCCGAAAAAATAATCACAAATTGCAAATACGCGTTTAACGACACGGGCAGAGCAGTAGAATTTACCGACAAATCCGCTATCAATGCGAAAATAGACGAACTCGCGGCGCGTGCAATCCGCGTCCTTGCAGTAGCCGTTGCCACCGAACCCCTCACTGGTGAGGCGTTGTCGGGGAATAACTGGGTAATGGTCGGGATTTTGGGGATTCGTGACGAAGTTCGCCCCGAATCTGTCGAGGCAATAGCCGAGGTTAAAAAAGCGGGCGTGCAAGTCGTTATGATAACGGGAGACCGCAAAGATACTGCGGTCGCTATCGCAAAAGATGCTAAACTACTCGAAAACTCTGACGACAAAATATTCACGTTTGACGAACTCAAAGACCAAAAAGATTTGGACTCGCTTGACGGGGAAGTTGTCCTCACATCGGACGAACTCGCCGAAATGTCGGACGAACAAATAAAATCACTGTTACCGAAAATTCGGGTTATATCGCGTGCCTTACCTACCGATAAAAGCCGACTTGTGCGTGTGTCACAAGAATTAAACCTCGTCGTTGGAATGACGGGCGATGGTGTGAATGACTCGCCCGCACTCAAAAAAGCGGACGTTGGATTCGGTATGGGAGGCGGCACGGAAGTTGCAAAAGAGGCGAGTGATATCGTGATTTTGGACGATAATTTCTCGTCAATCGATAAGGCAATACTTTACGGGCGGACTATATTTAACAGTATCCGCAAGTTCATTATTTTCCAGCTTACGATAAACGTAGCGGCGGTAATTACGTCCTTTGTTGCGCCGTTTTTGGGGATTGCACACCCACTTTCGATTACGCAGATTTTATGGGTAAACTTGGTTATGGATACCCTCGCGGCACTCGCGTTCGGGGGCGAACCCGCACTCAAACGGTTTATGAAAGAAAAACCGAAACGGCGCGATGAACAGATAGTCAGCCGATATATGTGGTCGGAGATTTTCACGGGCGCGGCAGTTGTTTTCCTGATAGGTCTGGTATTTATGAAAGACTTAGGGGGGATTGTTTCAGAGTTTTTCCGTATGTCAGACGGAGTAGAGGCTACCTCAAAATACTGGTTGACGGGTTACTTCGCGTTCTTCATTTTCGCGGCAGTATTCAATGCGTTCAACGCACGCACTGAAAAGATAAACGTGTTCGACAATATAGGCAAAAACTCGGGTTTCTTCAAGATACTTTGTATAATAGTAGTTGTACAAATTTTGATGACATACCTCGGCGGCGAGATTTTCAAGGGATACGGGTTAAACGCGCAAGAATGGATTTTCGTGTTGGTTGCCGCTATTATAATAGTACCCGTGGATATGCTGCGGAAGGCGATTATATATAACTTTAAGTTGAAGTAAGGGGTAACTGATAAATTTGTAAATAGCCTATATACGGCTTAGTTATCTGTGTTTTGTAATATTAGTGAGGTAAATATGTCTGTGATTCTCTCGAAAGGTCAGAAAGTTGACCTTACAAAAACGGCACCCGGACTAAATCAAATAATAATCGGTCTTGGTTGGGACCCGGTTAAGCAAAAGGGAGGGTTCTTCTCTGCCAAGCCCCCCGAAATTGATTGCGATGCGTCCGCGCTCCTCCTCCAAAGCGGGAAGTTGCTCGGAGCACAAGATATTGTTTACTTTGGCAATTTGCAGCATAAGTCAGGCGCAATTTGGCATACGGGCGACAATATTACGGGCGACGGCGACGGCGATGACGAGCAACTTATTGTTAAATTGCAGTCCATTCCAGCCGAATACGACCGTATTGTCTTTGTCGTTAATATTTACCAAGCCGTTCAGCGCAAACAACACTTCGGGCTTGTTCAAAATGCCTTTATCCGCATAGTCAACGGCGGAAATAACCAAGAATTACTCAAATATAACCTGTCCGAAAACTACAACGGGTACACCTCGATGATTTTCGGGGAAGTTTACCGCCACAACGGTGAATGGAAATTCGGCGCGCTCGGGCAACCTACCAACGACCCCGGTCTTGCCGAGTTGTCGCGGAATTACCAGTAACCCCACACATCGCGATTTGCCGATTACTATCGGGAAATATAGACCTCCAAAAAGGCATAACCCCCTCACAGGGTTGTAATCTTCTAATAGAAATAGCCGATTTATGGAACTCATAAGAAATTTATTATCGCATAAAAAAGCGTCGGCGGCTGTCGTCGACGCAACATACGCCGTTGTATTTGCGAATGCCGCCGCTCAAAATCAAATATCAATTGGGGAAAATATCGCGGACAAGTTGAGTGTTTTGTCCGTCGGTAAATTTGTGTCCGATATTGCGGACTTCGCCCCAGATGCCGATTACTATGCGTATTTCTATTTTGAGGATAAGCCTGTCCCGTGTAAAGTTACGCCTTTCAAAAACGGCGACGAACAATATTATATAGTCGAAACTATTTACGCCACCGATATTCCTGCATTGTTGTCGCAAACTTCGTATATGACACATATTAAAACATACCTCTTTGACATCAAAAAGAATGTGTCGAAACTCCTCAACAAATTATTCTTTTTGGAGAAAAAGAACCATAAGTCGATGAGTTACGACATTAACCAACTTATGGAAATGTCACAGCAGACATACTCTAATATCCTCAACTTGACGGAGTTTGTCGGTGATTATTCGCCGCCGCCCCCCGAACCCGAGATTACCAACATCAAGCGCGAACTCAGCGATATTGTCGCTATCTGCAAAGAGCGTATCCCCAATAAATCGTTTGAATTTGTCCTCGACACGCGGATTCCCGATTATTCCCTTGGCGTTGCAATAAATCCGAGTCGGTTTTCGCTCCTGATTATGAATTTAATACGGAACGCGTATATGTACTCGCCGTCAAAAGCGGAGATTACACTGACGTTGAACGCTGACAAGGAATTTATTACGCTGACGCTCGCGAATAACGTGGACAAGTCAAAACAACAATCAGAATGTGGGCTTGGTTTGGCGGCGACAAATGAAATAGTGCAATCCGTGGGCGGTTCTCTCGAAATTAACTTAGACAAGAAAATATACACGGCTAACCTCAAACTCCCCGTTTTCAAAGAGGACGTGAAGTTGCTCAAATCGCCACTGCTGTCCTACCACAACCTGCGTTTGTCAATTGTAAATATATTTTTGACGTATTGAAAAATAAATACCCCCCGTAACATCGGGGGGTATTTTTATCCGCGCAACAGCATATACATATCTTGTGATGAAGTGGATATTCGGGGGGCTGGTAATAATATCCGTCCTCCTCGGAGCGGCAACGGGCAATGTCGGTGCCGTATCGAACGCCGCAATCGAAAGCGGCGGCGCGGCGATAAGCCTGTGTATCACCCTCGCCGGCGTAATCTGCCTGTGGAGCGGTGTTATGCACTGTGCGGAAAAGGCGGGTTTAATCGGGATAATTGCCAAAATCGCCGCGCCCGTACTCGGTTTGTTGTTTAGGGGGATAGACAAAAAAGGCAAGGCATTCGGCTACATTGTCCTGAACCTAACCGCGAATGCCCTCGGTTTGGGCAATGCCTCGACCCCGTTCGGCATTGCCGCCGTAAATGAATTGGCAAAAGAGGAACACGCGGACGGCACGGCAACAGACAATATAATACTCTTTGTGGTAATGAACACGGCAAGCCTGCAAATATTCCCGGC
>JAISLG010000051.1 GCA_031260615.1 Oscillospiraceae bacterium
ACCTCAACATAAGAACTACCTAAAACCTCACTTGAAACTTCGGTCGGGTTGCCCGTGAAATTCGAGTCCAAAATCCCGTCATTGTCGTAGTCCTCATATCGTATCCCCTCGACTTTGCCGTTTTTGTCCGTTATATAATAGTATGTCTTACCTCCGTAAGACATCGAATACATCTTGCATTCCTCGACAAAGCCTCGTGCCTTATCCGCGCATTTTCCCGCTTCTCTACCGTACGAATTTAGTATTGACGGGACGAGTACGGAGGTCAATACAGCGAGCATTGCAAGCACGATTACCAACTCAGCAAGCGTGAACGCGTGTCGAAATTTATACTTATCCATTAACCGTCCACCCCTCCCAAATTACAATATCCGCGATATTGAGCGAGTCCGTTTTTGGGTCGGACAACACAGGTATTTTCACTACAAAATCGGCGGTAATCTTGGTATACATACCACCGCCGTTATATTCGACCGTAACATTGCTTACACGCACTTCGTTCGTTATCTGTGCGGTATTTAGCCCTGACAACTCGATTGGATACGCCGTTTTAACCTTTTCTGCGAGTGAATGCGCGAACGCATCTTGCGAGTAACCCGACTCAGCATACGCCGCGTTGAACGCCGCAAACGACACTGCCTGAAACTCCGCAAACCGCACAGTCATCGCCTCTTCGGCGTAGTAAAAATTCTGTCGCGACTCGTAATCCGCGCTTTTTATCTGTAAATTGACATAGGTAAGATATAGCAAAGCCGAGGCAAGCAACGCAATAAACGCGATTGTAATAATCACGCTTATCAACCCCGCGCCGCGCCGTTTGCGGCTAAAAATACTCTTTACATCAATCATTCTACAACACTTGAAGTTGCGGTTTCACTCGGCTCGAACATATTGTTACTGTCGTCAAAGCAAGACGTTTCAAATACGGTGCTTTTATCAGTCTTTTTGTCGGTAAGTATCAATTTTATATGATATATTTTCGGGTTGTGCGGGAGTAACCCTGCGGTTGTAGTTTCAGTTTCGCTTAAAGTGGACTCCGACGAAAAGGGTTCTGTTGACGGTTGTTCAGTTGAAGGTGTAGTGCTAATCGGTACGTCTGCATTTGTGTCGTATGTTTCAATATCACTTGAAGTTTCAGAGGCGGTTTCAGCGGTTGTGGTTGTAGCAGAGAACTTTCCAACATTCAACCGAGCATTAAGTTCGGCGTAATCATATTTCCTGCCCCTGTCCGTCAAATCCGTAAATTTGTATTCGGAATCGAAAGTCACAGTCGCAGTGTAATTCTCAAATTCGAGGTCGACCGAAAAATCATATCGCGCCCCGTCCGCGTCCACACCGTCATAGAGTATTTTCGCACCGTTATGCGATAAAACGTCAAACCCGTAATCGTCGTCGGCAATGTCATTCTCGAAACGGCTAATTACCTGATACACCCCGTCAATTTTAATTTGCTCGACCAAATTCTGTGCTGTGATAGCGGCTTTTTCCCTTAACCGCGCCTTTTGCGAGGCATTCGCGGAACTCGAAAACGCGCGTAGTAAAACAGGCGCGATAACGGCGATAACCATAATCGCAATCAGCAATTCCGCGAGTGTGAAACCGCGCCTTGTTTTCATAATTATTCCTCAAAATCAGAACGCGCCGAACGGGTTAAAATTGCCTTTTTCAGCGGCGGAAATGTCGGGCGTGGTAATTATTGCGCTGTTGTCGGACTCCGCGTAGTATTTTGTCAGCGTGAGTATGGCGGCAAGTTCGCCCGAAGTGGTACTTTGCGCGAAGTTAAGCGTATTTATCGACACAGGGTTCAGCTCGGAGCGTATGGTCACAAGCAATTTTTTGAGGTCGGCGTAAGACGCACCGATGTTCAATGTTACCGTCACGCCCCGTATTTTATAGGCAACCGTCGTATCTTTTTCCGCATTGTAAACCGAGATTGAAGATACATCAAACGGCGATGAGAATGATATACTCGTAGCCTTAAAGTTCACTTCCGTTTCCAGCCCGTCAACGTACCGTATTATGTCGTCATTTTTCATTCGAGATGGAAATAACGCGATAGTATCCGCGGTTTGTTTGAGTAGTTTCTGTATATCCCCACTACTCTCGTCAAGTTCGACATCGAGCAGTTTCAGACGAGTAATCTCCGCGTTTGCCCGTGTTAGTTTGTCCTCGTATTCGTTTGCGGTGTCGGTGAACGGCAAATACACATACAAAAGCGATGCAATAAATATCAGCAAAAACGCGGCAACAATCAGCCGTTTTACGTCATTTTTCGATATAGTAAGGTTCATTATGCTTGCCCCCCTTCAAGTGCACTTGCATCATCTTCCAAGTCCGCGCCGTCAATGGGTTTGACAGGGTTCAAGGGTGCTTTATAGTATGTGCAAATTACAATCATTGATACGGGGTTTCCGGGCGAGTAATCGTCCGTTATCGTGGTAGTTGACACATCCGCGAACTTTATACTCGTGAAGTCGCGGAGCGCGGAAATGATATACGCGGCGTGGTTTTTCGAGCCGAGGAGTAGTGAAAATGTCACGTTATCAACGCCGAAAGATATATTTTCGATTT
>JAISLG010000056.1 GCA_031260615.1 Oscillospiraceae bacterium
CATTATCGCGCCGAGGATTATGACAGGTTTGTATTTCATTTATAACCACTCAAATATATCTTTTAAGTCGAAAATAAGTTCGTCGCCGTAATATTTTGTTTTTATGCTGGTGATATAATCGGGGTCGTCGGGTTTGATATACGGGGAATTTGGTATTTGATACACTGCGTCGATAACAAACTCGCCGTCCTCGTTGTACCACACGGTTATTTTTTTATCGAGCGGGTGGACAGTCCAATATTCGGGGATACCGAGTTGCGCGTATTTGACACGTTTTTTATTGAGGTCGATTTTTTCGGTAGAGGGGGAGATAACCTCGACTACGAGTTCGGGAACGCCGTGGTAATGACTGCCGTCCAAGTTGTTTTTATCGCTGACAAGGACTACATCGGGGAGTGCTTCACATTCATCGTCAACATCAATAAGCAAGCCGTTTTCAAATACTCTGTCGTCGAGATTGTTAAGGCGAATATACCACCGTATAACCATATAAATCGCGCCCGCAACCGAGTTGTGAAACCACTTAGCAATAGCCACTTCGACCTCCGCCCCGTCAATTATCTCAAACTTCTTGTCCTCATCAAACCCGTGTGCCGTGGTGAAGATTAACTTGTTGTCAAGTTCTGCTGTGATTTCTTGCGGCATATTACATACCTCTCAATATTATATCCCTCTGAATATTTTCGCTAAGTCAAGGGTAAGCCTATCACCGTAATACCGCGTTTGTATTTTAGTGAGATACTCCCCCGTGTCTGTAAATTTCGGGTTTTCGGGCGGCAACTGATATACCGCCTCCACATTATATTCGCCGTCCTCGTTGTACCAGACAGTTATTTTTTTATCAATGGGGTTGATTGTCCAATACTCGGGGATACCGAGTTTTGCGTACATTTTCCGTTTGTCATTCAGGTCAATTTTTTCAGTGGACGGCGATGCAACTTCAACTACTAATTCAGGCACTCCGCGATACACTCCGCCGTCTAATTTCGACTTGTCGCTTATCAGTATAATGTCGGGTTCGGGTTCGCTTTTGTCGTCAACATACACGGCTATACCGTCTACATACACATCGTCATTTTCGTCTAATTCGTTATCCCATATAAATTGCGTAAGAAATATATAAATCGCGCCCGCAATTTTGTTGTGAAACCACATTGGTTTAGCCACTTCGACCTCCACGCCGTTAATGAGTTCATATCGTCTGTCCTCCTCAAACCCGTGTGTCGTGGTGAAGATTAACTTATTGTCAAGTTCGGCTGTGATTTCTTGCGGCATATTACATACCTCTCAATATTATATCCCCTTGAAAATGCTGTACAAATCAAGTGTGAGCCTATCCCCGTAATACCGTGTCTGTATTTTGGTAATATAATCGGGGTCGTCCGCGCTGACCCTTGCTTCTACGGGGGGGAGTTGATACACTGCGCTTGCGTTTAATTCACCGTTATCATACAACCAAACTGTTATCTGCTTTGCTATGGGGTTGATTGTCCAATACTCGGGGATACCGAGTTTAGCGTACATTTTCCGTTTCTCGTTGAGGTCATATTTTTCAGTGGACGGCGATGCAACTTCAACAACTAATTCAGGCACTCCGCGATACACTCCGCCGTCTAATTTCGATTTGTCGCTTATCAGTACAATATCGGGTTCGGGTTCGCTCCCGTCCTCCACATACACGGCTATGCCGTCTACAAATACATCGTCGTCTAAATCGTTGTCGTCAATAAACGCCAACAATAACGTATAAATACGCCCCGCAATTTTGTTGTGAAACCATACAGGTTTAGGCACTTCGACCTCCAAGCCGTTAAGGAGTTCATATCGTCTGTCCTCCTTAAACCCGTGTGTCGTGGTGAAGATTAACTTGTTGTTAAGTTCGGCTGTGATTTCTTGCGGCATATTACATACCTCTCATTACTACCAATTATATATAAAAATATAATTTTGTAAACACACCACACAATAATCTTTGTGTGGTGCGTATTACCCTTAGTCGGCTGTTTAATTAAACACGCGTTTCCGTCCGAGTTTAACCATAGCGTTAAAGTGTTCTTGGTCGGCGGCGAGGGTAAGATATTTTTTTGCCGTGAACGGGTTCTCGGCAGTGCCGAGTCCTTTCTCAGCCATTAACCCGAACTGATACTGCGCCTCCGCATCGCCGTTATCCGCCGCACGCTTGTACAATTTCGCCGCCTCTTTGTAATCCCTCGGAACTTCACCTTTCCCGTAGTAGTATATCTCCGCCGCTGTTACCAACGCGTTCAGATTCCCTTTTCGCCCGAGGTCGAGGTAAATAAGCAATGCGGAACGGACATCTTGCGGCGTACCGCGCCCGTCCATATACAAATCGGCAAGATTAAGCCTGTCATTTTCTAAATTTTTGTTGTCGGCAATGTCCGCTAATCGCACGGCGATTTGGAATGCCGCTTCGAGGTTTTTGGGAACTCCGCGACCGCTCGAATATATGAATCCGAGTGCGGACAAAGACAGTAAATGCCCTTTGTCGGCGGATACCGTGTACCATTTTACGGCTTCCGCGCCGTCCGCCTTTGCAACCTTGCCGTTTTCGTAGATACGCCCGAGCGAATAACAAGAATCTATATCTCCCGTTTCCGCTCCGAGTTTGTACCATTTCGTTGCCTCGACATAATCCGCTTTGGTTGATAACAACCCCATTTCATACAGGCTGCCGAGTTTCTTATACGCGACAGGGTATTTTAACTCCGCGGCGGCAAGGTATTGCGCGAGTGCCGCATCGTAATCTTTCTTTGTTCCCACGCCGTATTGGTAGCAATCGCCGAGTCCGACCATACCGATTGCGTTACCGCCGCTTGCCGATACGGTGTACCACTTGAATGCCTTTTTTAAGTCATTCGTGTCCTGATAGTACGCGGCGAGTAACCGCGCGGATTTCGCGTTGCCCGTTTTAGCAGACGCGAGTAAGTCTTTGAGTTCTTGCTTTTCCATAAGTTGTTTTTGCATTACCTCGTTTATGTGGTTTTTATTTATATATCATAGAATATTTCATACAGGTCGAGGGTGAGTTTGTCGCCGTAATATCGGGTTTGTATTTGGGTGAGGTATTCCCCCTCGTCTGTTAATTTAGGGTTTTCGGGGGGAAGTTGATACACCGCGTTCACTTTGAAAACACCGCTCACGTTATACCACGCAGTTATTATTTTTTCAACGGGTTGTATAGTCCAATACTCTGGCACGCCGAGTTTAGCATACATTTCTGATTTCTCGTTAAGGTCACGCCGTATCGTTGACGGCGAGGTAACTTCAACAACAAGTTCAGGCACTCCGCGATAAACTCCGCCGTCTAATTTCGATTTATCTTCTATGAGCACAAGGTCGGGTTCGGGTTCACTTTCTTCGTCAACATAAACGGCTATCCCGTCAAGCATTACCTTGTTTTTTAGTTTGTTCTGTTTTATAAAGTTACTGAGAATATTACAAATCGCAACCAACACAAAATTGTGAAACCATTTCGGTTTTGCCACTTCGACCTCCACCCCGTTTATTAACTCAAAATCTCTGTCCTCCCCGTGTGTCGTTGTAATAATCAAACGGTTGTCAAGTTCTTCTGTGATTTCAATCTCTTGCGGCATATTAAACACCTCTACTATTATCATTTCACCCAAGTAAATATATCCTCTAAATCAAGAGTGAGCCTGTCACCATAATACCGTGTTTCTATTTTCGTAATATAATCGGGGTCGTTCGGTTTTATAAAACGGCTTACAGGCGGCAACTGATAAACCCCGTTTACATTAAACTTGCCGTCCTCGTTGTACCAAACGGTAATCCGCTTTTCAAGCGGTTGAATTGTACAATATTCGGGAATACCGTGTTTCGCGTACATTTCCCGTTTTTCGTTGAGGTCTTGCCTTGTCGTGGACGGTGACGCAACCTCAACAACAAGTTCAGGTACACCGTAATAACACCCGATATTCGCATCGGCATCATCGCTTATCAATATAAGGTCGGGGTCAAAATGGTTTACCTCGTCAATGCAAAGTGTTACGCCGTCAACAATAACCCTATCCGTAAGTTTGTTCTTTAATATAAACCAACACAGCAAATTATAAATCATACCCGCGACATAGTTATGAAACAACTTCGGTTTTGCCACTTCGACCTCCACCCCGTTTATTAACTCAAAATCCCTGCCCTCCCCGTGTGTCGTTGTGATAATCAAACGGTTGTCAAGTTCTTCTGTGATTTCAATCTCTTGCGGCATAATCCCACGCCCCCTGTATATTTAACATACATATTATATCTGGAAACGACTTCTTGTAAATATATTTTTTCATAAACCGATATTGCAAAATTGTATATACTCGTATATAATTAAAAACATTAAACTATATTAAGGAGTATATAACTATGGCATTAACCAAAAACCCCAACGTATTAAAATGGGTGGAGGAAACAGTCGCCCTCACTAAACCCGACAATATCGTTTGGATTGACGGGAGTAAAGCCCAACTCGATGCACTCACAAAGGAGAGCGTTGACATAGGCGAGATATTGCCCCTCAATCAAGAAAAATTACCCGGGTGCTACTACCACCGCACGAAGGTAAACGATGTTGCTCGCGTGGAGGATAGAACATTTATCTGTACCCCTACCAAAGAAGAGGCAGGCCCGACTAATAACTGGGCTGACCCCACCGAAATTAAAGCGAAACTCACTAAACTCTATGACGGGGTTATGAAAGGGCGTACCGCGTATGTAATCCCGTATTCTATGGGTCCTATCGGTTCTCCGCTCGCAAAAGTCGGTGTAGAAATCACCGACAGTATCTATGTCGTTCTCAATATGAATATTATGACTCGTATGGGGCAACAGGCTTTCACCAACCTCGGCGATACCTCCGACGACTTCGTTCGCGGACTCCACTCCAAAGCCGATATTGACCCCGAAAACCGCTACATTGTCCACTTCCCTCAGGACAATACCATTTGGTCTATCAACTCCGCTTACGGCGGTAACGTACTCCTCGGTAAGAAATGTTTCGCACTCCGTATCGCGTCGTATCAGGGTCGTAACGAGGGTTGGATGGCTGAGCATATGCTTATCCTCGGTATCGAAAAACCGAACGGCGAAATCAAATATGTTACCGCGGCTTTCCCGTCCGCTTGCGGCAAAACTAACCTCGCTATGCTAATACCGCCCGAGGGATACAAATCCAAGGGGTACAAGGTATGGACTGTCGGCGATGATATTGCGTGGCTTAAACAGGGCGAGGACGGGCAGTTATATGCTATCAACCCCGAAAATGGGTTCTTCGGCGTTGCCCCCGGGACGAATGCCAAGTCCAATTTTAACGCGCTCGAATCCACGAAAAAGGATACTATCTTCACCAATGTGGCTCTCAATAACGCGGATAATACCGTGTGGTGGGAACAACTCGATAAGAATCCTCCCGTTGACGCTACTGAATGGAAAGGCTCGAAAGTTAATGGGGTTGAGTGGAAAGCGAAAGGTGAAAACCTTGCTCACCCGAATAGCAGATTTACTGCTCCCGCAAAGAACTGCCCTTGCGTGTCGTCTGAATTTGATAACCCGAAAGGCGTGCCGATTAGCGCGATAATATTCGGCGGTCGCCGCGCTAAGACTGCTCCCCTTGTGTATCAGGCATTCGATTGGGAACACGGGGTATTCGTAGGCTCGATTATGGCTTCGGAAACAACTGCCGCCGCTGCTGGTCAGGTCGGCGTAGTTCGCCGCGACCCGTTTGCAATGCTCCCGTTCTGCGGATACAATATGGCGGAATACTGGGCGCACTGGCTTAATATCGGGAAACAACTCGGCGACAAAGCTCCTAAGATATTCAATGTAAACTGGTTCCGCACGGGCGACGACGGGAAATTTATTTGGCCGGGTTACGGGGATAATATGCGCGTACTCGATTGGATTATCGAACGCGCCACTGGTAATGCCGAGGCTGTCGAAACCGCTATCGGTTACGAGCCGAAACCCTCCGACATTAACATTGACGGGTTGGAATCCGATGGGATTACGAACGCCGTGGTAACGGATTTGTTGTCTGTGGATAAGTCGCTGTGGCAAGAAGATGTGAAGGGTATCAAAGAGTTTTATGCGAAGTTCGGGGATAAGTTGCCGAAGGAATTGCAGAAACAATTGGATAACTTGGAAACACGCGTGAAGTAAGCGGCGTGGCGGCGTGTCGCCGCTGACGGGTTATGGTACAGAGTTACCGCGTTAAGTTTTATAAACGAAACCGCAGATACCCTCGCCGTTGTAAACACAAAAACAACCTCCGTTATTCGGGGGTTGTTTTATATTGCACGGGCAATGTCGCCCTATGTGTCGTGTAGGGTGCGATGTCCACATCGCACCGATAATAGGGACGTTATACCCGATAACATTGTCGGGGGTATAACAGGGTATATATGTTTACCCGTGATTACTGTAACAATATCCTCTGTGCGACACCTGTCGGGTTAGTCGTGTCCGCAATCTGCGTATCCGCCCCTCTATGCTCCGCCCTGTACTCGCCTATCAACTCATACAATGCCGAGAAAGCGTCGGATATGCCACCCAAACTGTCGATTAGCCCCTCCGCGACTGCTGTTTCCCCGTCAAGTACGCTCCCGATGTCCATTACTAACTCGTCCTTGCGTAACATATATTCCCGTATCTTCTCCGCTGTCATTCGCGAGTTCCGTACCAAAAAATTTATTATCCGCTCTTGCATACGCGTGAAATATGACAGCGTTTGCGGTATCCCGACCATAAGCCCATTCATTCGCACAGGGTGTATCGTCATTGTCGCGCTCGGTACTATGAAACTCCGCTTCGCCGATACCGCAAGCGGCGCGCCTATCGAATGTCCCCCCCCCACTACAATGGATACTGTCGGCTTGCTCATTCCAGCAATAATCTCCGCGATTGCCAAACCCGCTTCAACATCGCCCCCAACTGTGTTCAGTATCGTAAGCAATCCGTCTATCCTCGGGTCTTGCTCTACCGCCGCCAACGCAGGTATTATATGCTCGTACTTCGTTGTCTTGTTGTTCTGCGGTAACGTGTAATGCCCTTCGATTTGCCCGATTACCGTCAGGCAATGTATGTTGTAATCTTCCGTTTCAAGCGCGAATACCCCATTGT
>JAISLG010000098.1 GCA_031260615.1 Oscillospiraceae bacterium
CGACAGGCGAGTCGGGGTTACACCACCTTGTCTATGAAATAGTGGACAACTCCATAGACGAGTCATTGGCTGGGTACTGTTCTGAAATCAAGGTGAAGATACTCCCCGGCAATGTAATCGAAGTGTCCGACAACGGGCGCGGAATACCTGTCGGTGTAAACCACAAATCTGGCATATCCGCCGCGACAATGGTATATACCGTGTTACACGCGGGCGGTAAATTCGGTGGTGGCGGCTATAAGGTATCGGGCGGGTTACACGGTGTCGGAGCGAGTGTAGTAAACGCGTTATCCGAGAAACTCGAATTGTTCGTGTCGGACGGGGAAAACCTGTATTACCAAGAGTTCCATAACGGCGGCAAGTACGACAAGCCCATTGAAGTAATCGGCGATGCACCCGAAAGGGGTATCAAGGGTACTATTGTTCGGTTCAAGCCTGACCCAACCATATTCTCAGTTACGGAATTTAACTATCGGACATTGTTCACGCGGTTACGCGAACAGGCATTCTTGAATGCGGGTTTGGTAATCAGTATCACGGACGAGCGCGACAATAACCATAACGATGCGGACAGTTTCTGCTATGACGGCGGCATAATAAGTTATGTCGAACATCTCGACACCGACAAAGGAGCGAAACCGATACACGATGAAGTAATCTACCTTAACGGTATGATAGACGATGTAACAGTCGAGGCGGCGTTCCGTTACAATGACGACTGGAACGGGGAAACGATACGCAGTTTTGCGAACAATATCCACACCTTGGAGGGCGGCGTACACGAGAACGCGTTTAAGCGCGCCATTGTCAGGGTAGTCAACGACTTTGCGAAGATACACGTTATCAAAGAGAACGAGCAGAAACGCAAGAAAGGGTCAAAGTCCGCAAAAGCGAATACAACGGCGGACGATTTCACGGCACTCACAGCCGAGGCAATACGCGAGGCAATCAACGCAATAGTCACGGTAAAACTCTCGGAATGCGAATTTGAGGGGCAAACAAAGGCAAAACTCGGCAACCCGGGTGTCGGTTCAATCGTGTACAAAGTAATTACCGAGAAACTCACCTATTACTTTGAAACCCACCCCGAAACGGCAACGGCAATCGTAATCAAATCAATCAACTCGCAATCTGCCCGTGATGCGGCGCGAAAAGCCGCCGAAGCAAAGCGCAAATCCGTAACGGACGGCGCAGGCTTACCCGGGAAACTATGGGATTGTTATAACAAGAACCCCGAGGAAACGGAAATATACATTGTCGAGGGCGACAGTGCGGGCGGCACGGCTAAGTTAGGGCGCGACAGCAACTTCCAAGCAATATTACCGTTGTGGGGCAAAATGCTTAACGTGGAAAAGGCACGCCCCGATGCAATATACGGGAATGACAAGTTATCCCCAGTCGTCAAGGCATTAGGTACGGGTTTGTCGGAGGAATACGACAAAGCGAAGTTGCGTTACGGGCGTGTGGTGATAATGGCAGATGCGGACGTTGACGGCTCGCATATCCGCACATTGTTACTAACATTCTTTTTCCGATTTATGCGCCCGTTAATCGAGGACGGGCACGTCTTTATCGCGCAACCGCCGCTATTCAAGGTATTCAAGGGCAAGCAGTCACATTACGCGTATTCGGACGATGAACGGGACAAATATATTCGCGAAATAAACGGCGGCGACTCGAATGTCAAAGTCGAGGTACAGCGATATAAAGGTCTGGGCGAAATGGACAAAGAGCAACTCTGGGATACAACAATGAACCCCGAAACGCGCATAATGATACGCGTGGATTTGTCCGATGCCGCCGAGGCGGACACAGTATTCTCCGTGTTAATGGGGGAGAAGGTTGAACCGCGCCGCGAGTTTATCGAAAAGAATGCGAAGTACGTTACGAACTTGGATATTTGATTGATATAAAACAAAACAAAACACGGGTAATGGTAATTACCCGTGTTTTAATTTAGCAAGTTTATTTTAGTATCAAATTGCCGAGAGCCGCGCCTTTCAAATACGCGTTTATAAACCCATCGAGTTCCCCGTCCATAACCGCCTGAATATTCCCCGATTCAAAGTTAGTACGGTGGTCTTTCGCGAGAGTATACGGCATAAACACATAGGAGCGTATCTGTGACCCCCACTCAATTTTATGCTGAACCCCTTTGAGGTCGGACAATTTGCTGAGGTGCGCCTGTTGCATAATAACCGCGAGTTGCGATTTAATCATTTGGAGCGCGTATTCGCGGTTTTGGGGTTGACTGCGTTGTGTTTGGCAGGCGGCAACTAATCCTGTCGGCTTGTGTATCAATCGAACGGCGGACGATGTTTTATTAACCTTTTGTCCGCCCGCACCACTTGCGCGATACACTTCCATTGTGAGGTCGTCGTCGGGAATGTCAATATTTTTTGTATCGAGCGGGTCGAGTTCGGGCATTACCTCAACCGCCGCGAATGACGTATGCCGTCTGCCGCTTGCATCGAACGGCGACACGCGTACTAATCTATGCACGCCGTTTTCGCTTTTTAACAACCCATAGGCATTAGTACCTTTAATCAGTAACTTAGCGGATTTCATACCAGCGTCGTCGCCGTCAAGCCAGTCGAGCAATTCCTTTTTGAACTTATGCTTATCCGCCCACATAGCGTACATACGGTACAGCATTTCCGCCCAATCCTGTGCTTCTGTTCCTCCTGCCCCCGCGTGGAATGTGAGTATAGCGTTCTTGCTGTCATATTCCCCCGACAACAGCACCGACAATTTCTGACTCTCCAATTCAGCAGACAAAGCCGTGAAACTATCCCGTATCTCGGGCAACAAACTCTCGTCCTCCTCCGAGTCCGCAAATTCAATCATCTCGATTAAATCGGCAGTATCCTTTTCGAGGTGCGTGTATGTTTCCACCGCACTTTTGAGAGAACCGATACGCTGTGTAATCTTCTGCGCGTTTTCGGAGTCGTTCCAAAAATCGGGGGCGACAGTTAAAGTTTCGAGGTCGGAGACTTCCGTCTGTTTCCCAACAATATCAAGGGCGGCTTTAAGTTCTTTGAGTTCGGGGAGAAAGCCGTCCGCTTTAAGTTTAAGTTCTTCGTATACTATCATTTACAATCCTGTGGTTTAATTCACAACCTTGTTATTATACCACAAATATAATCTCCGTTTCAAGAGTAATCCCGTATTCGGTTTTCACTTTGTCGATTGTGTATGCAATTAACTGTTTGAGGTTATTGCAAGTACCGCCCCCCGTATTCACGATAAACCCCGCGTGTTTCGGACTTATTTGCATACCGCCGATTGAATATCCTTTCAACCCGATGTCCTCGATTAGTTTAGCCGCATACACAGGTTGCCCGTTGACGGGGGGAGGGCGTTTGAATACACTGCCCGCGCTCGGGAAGTCGAGGGGTTGCTTATCGACACGTTTTTGCATTGTGCTTTTCATAGCCGCGCGTATTTCCGTTTCATTCGCGGGGGCAAGCGCAATATCCGCGCAGAGTATACGATCCTT
>JAISLG010000103.1 GCA_031260615.1 Oscillospiraceae bacterium
CTTGCAATTTTTTCTGCGCCGCATACGCCGCCGCAGGGTTAGCAGGGCGATTAGCCAAACTCGCAGGGTTCGGGCGGTTAGCAGTATTAGTGGGTTGCGACTGCTGTGACTGCCCCCTACTCGGCTGTTGGTTATTATTGTTGTTGTTATTGCCTTGTTGTCGGTTTTGCCCTTGTTGCGGTTGTCCTTGTCTGCCCTGATTTTGTTTCGGCGCGCTTTGTACTTGTTTTTGCTGTTGCGGTTTGAGTTGCTCTGCCTGTTGCGCCGTTTTCACGGGGGGTTCGGTTTGCGCCGATTGCACAGGCGATTGCTCGGGCTGTGCCACTGGCTGTGCCACGGACTGAGCCACGATAAGCACAGGCTGTGCCGCCGCCTCCGTGTTTTGCGGTGCGTTATCGTCCTGTATTCTTCGGCTACGCGCAAAATACCCGTTGAAGTCAGCAGACTGGTTTTTAGCGGAAAAATATGAAAGCAACAAATCATTATCCTCAGGGGGCAAAGATGTCCCCGGGGATTTTATCGCCTTTTCTTTGTAGTCCTTTAATACAGCGTAGACTTCCTTTTTGAAGGTATCGTCCGCGCTGAAATCCGTTAAAAAATCTTTTACTTTATATTTTTCCATTGTTCTCCTGTACTGTTTCCGACAATATTCGTATCTGCTCGTAAACCGCCGAGTCCACTTTACGCTTAAACGCCCGTGCGAACACATTTTTTTTCGCGTTGGCGGCGGCAGTCAAGCATTCTTTTTCGCGGCAAACGTATGCGCCGCGCCCCTGACGATTACTGTCGAGGCTCACGGTTTCGCCGTGTATTGTCACGCGTATCAGCGTATTTTTTTCAAACCGCTTTCCGCACGATACGCACCGTCTGAGATGTATTGTATTGCCCTGCTCGTTTTTCAAGTATGGTTTAACCTTTTCACGATATGGTCACTGGGTTTTCACAATTTGGATACACCGATATTATTCGGCTGTTTCCGTTTCGGGGGTGTCTGTATTGTCCGTGTTGTCTGTATTATCTGTTTCGGTTTCAGCGTTATCCACGTCGTCAAATTCACCCGGTTTAGGCTTGTAGATACCCGTTTCGGGGATAATATCGAGGACGTATCCGGTAAGTTGCGCGGCGAGTTTGGCATTATTACCTTTCGCGCCGATTGCGGGCGTCATATTTTCATCGGTAACGATTACCTCGGCGGTGGTTTCGCTCGTGACGTTAATCTCTTTGATTTGCGCGGGTTTGAGAGCCTCTTTAATATATTCGGCAGGGTCGTCTTTATACAGGATAATGTCAATCTCCTCTTTGCGCGGCGCGGCAAATTCGCTGTCCTCGGATTTAGTATCGTTCGGTCGTCTGCCACGGATTGAGTAGAGTACCTTTTCGAGCCGCCGCCCCTTTTCACCCAAACACGCCCCGACTGCCTCGACATTATCGTCATTCGAGCGGACAGCAATTTTGGTACGGATACCGCACATACGGCTTACGGACATTACCTCAACATCGCCCATCTGAATCTCGGGTATTTCGCGTTCGAGGAGTATTCTTACCAAGTCCTTGTGGGTACGCGTAATTTTGAGGAACACTTCACGCTCGACCTCGTGGATTCCCGCAACGAACACTTGAATACGGTCGCCCTCATTGATAATCTCACCGGGTACGCGGTCGGCGGCGAACAGTGTAAGGTCGAATTTTTCATTGCGGTCGACGAGTTCGACACGGACGTCCCCGTTATCGAAAGTATCGGTTACATCGGCGGTTTTGACGGTGCCGATAATATCCTTCCACTTCCGAGAGAGCCGCGCTTTTTTGGTATCGCGCATTTTCTGACGCATACGTTGTTTAGCGGAGTTTGTCGATGTACGCATAAACCCGAATGTATCGACCTGAACGCGTACTTTTCCGCCCACGTCCTGACCTTTTGCGAGTTCGTCGTCAACGGATATTTCAAGGTTCGGGTTAGCAACCTCATCGACAATCGTCTTGACAACGAATATGTCGAATTTTGCTTTCTTGTATTCCCTGTCCTTTTTCGCATCGCTGTCGTGGTCGCGCACCTGCGGGATATAGTATTCAATCTCCACATCGGCATCGGTGACACCCGGCATATCCTTTTTAATTGCGATTACAATGGGTTCTCTGATTGCTTCAAGAATGGACTTAACGTCAATACGTTTTTCCCGAGCCGTTTCCTCCGCCATCGCGAAAAAACGCGCAGGGTTAAACGAGTCTTTCTTTATTATATCATTAGCCGCTTCGGGTTTCATATAATATTCTCCTGAGTTTCAAGCAATACTTTTAGGCAGTCCTTTAATTTGATAATTTCCGTACCAACGGTGATGTTATCATTATTATACTCGGCGAGCGCGCCTTTAATTTCGGAGGTTTTGCCTTTTTCGCCGCGAATTTTGGCACACACAACTTGCCCGATACATTTTATAAAATGTTCGGGTGTCCTGAGAATGGTATCACCACCCGCGCTCCCGACTTCGAGAATATCGACATACTGGATAAAATCCTCTTTATCGAACGCGTTATTGAGTTCATTGGTGACGGTATTATAGGCATCGGAATCAAGCACAGCCCCTTTAACGGGCGTGAAATACACGCGCAAATACCACAACGCGCCTGTTTTCTCAAAAAGCACGTCCCATAATTCAAATCGGTCTTTGTACTTCTCCGACAGCCGCTCCGCGATAAGCCGCGCCTTCGTTTCGGTATTGCCGCTATTAGCGTTTTTGCCTTGGTTAGCGTTATTATTTGTTTTCAAGCATTACCTTTTGTGTTTGCGTTTTTGCCGCGTATCAACCCCTTGCAAAAGTTAAGACCGACTTGCGTTCTGCAATCGGTCCGTCAATACTTTGTTAAGTATACCACATTTTTACCCTATGTCAAGCAGAATTTTACAAAAAAAAATACAAAAGACAACAAAGGACAACAATGGACAACAATGGACAACCACAAGGGGCAACCCAGTAGACATTACAGCCCGTACGGCGAGCACTGCGAGCCTCGCTGGCGGGTGCAGGGTAACCTTCGGTTAATTGTCGTTGCCCTTTGTTGCCCTTTGTTACCTTAATCTGTCCTTTGCAGTGCCGATGCGTAGAACTCTGTCAAACACGCGAAGAATTTCCGCTTGTCCGACTGCTCGAAGCGTGCGTCGCTTAATAATTGCTTTACCGCGAATAGTACCGTCTGCGCTTTCTTGATTTCGTCACGCGGTGATTCCGCTGTGTATAAAAATAATTCCTCGCTTGTTACGGGGATTTCCGCCGTATCGTCTGTAAGTTCCATCGGGTCGATTTCAAGTACCGCCGCTATCCGCTCTAAGTATTCCCCCTGTGGAATTCGCCGTCCGCTAAAATAATTGTTGAGCGCACGCGGTGTCATTCCACAGTACGCGCCGAGTTCCGTCTTGCTGATATTTTTCCGCTCAGCCAGCCGATTAAGTTTTTCAGATATGGTCATATTATATTCCTTATTTTAGATATGTATGGTAATTATATCCTTTCGCGGTGTCGTAATTGCGCGTATTTTAGTTACGGGGCAAGTAAATAATAAAGATATGAAAAAATTATTATCACTGTTAATCGCTTTTGCGCTTGCGTTACCATTTGCGGCGCACGCGGACGAAACCGCGAAGTTTAATATTCCCGTACTGATGTACCATTCGATATGGTCGGAAACGGGCGGCGAATATATCATATCCCCGACCGCGTTGGAGAGTGATTTGAAGTACCTGAAAGCGAACGGGTATGAGTCGATTACGACCAAGCAGTTATTATTGGCGGCGAGCGGAGATATGTCGGTATTGCCCGAAAAGCCGATATTACTCACGTTTGACGACGGGCAATTAAACAACGTAACGGAAGCCGAGCCATTACTCGCAAAGTATGGCTACACGGGCGTATTATTTATTGTGGGAGCGTACTGCGACCGCGAGGAAGCGTTCATAGCGAAGGGATTACCGCGCAGTGCAAAGTATTCATATCTGACTTGGGACGAGGTAAAAACCGCGTCAGAATCCTCCGTATGGGAAATTGGGAGTCACACTTATGATATGCACAAAGACAAATCGGACGGGCGATTCGGAGTAACACGAAAATATGGGGAATCGGACGAGGCTTACGCAACCGCACTACGAGCGGACTTCACCAAAATTAACTCGAAACTTGCAGAGGTAACAGGCAATGCGCCGATAAGTTTCGCATACCCATTCGGGCAAACAGACAATACCGCGCGTGACGAACTGATAAAATCGGGTACCCCGATAATATTCACCTGCCGCGACAAGATTGCAGTCGTGAACGGCGTAT